>CAZMVP010000021.1:10755-13711 GCA_964569355.1 uncultured Chromatiaceae bacterium
TCGTGTTGCTGAGTTTCTGGGCCGGCTGGTGCGGGCAATGCGCCGACCAGTTGCAGGTACTCGACGACCTGCGCCAGCGGTACGCCGCACAGGGCGTGCGCGTGGTCGCAATCAACATCGACAAGGCGACCCAGGCCGGTGCCGATGCCGCACGCCACCTCGCACTCGAGGTGCTGCATGACGCCGACCAGTCCGTCGCCCGCGAGTACGACCTCTCCGGCCTGCCATTGACCGTGCTGATCGATCCGCACGGCAAGGTCCGGTTCGTCCACGAGAAATACCAGCGCGGCGACGCCGCGCGCTACGCCGAGGAACTGGCGCAACTCATCCGCGAGTAGCGCCGCAACACCGACGCCGGAACCAGGAACACCGACATGGCCAACAACGTCACACGATTCCATCTGCTGGGTGGTGCGATGCTCATCACCGGGCTGCTGCTGGTCCGGGGTGGCATGGCGGCGGAAGCCACGCCGGCCGCCCGCAGCGTCGATACCGAGGTCCAGTCACTGAAAGACCAGGTGCTGGACCTGAACCGCGAGCTGTTCCTGCTGGAGGAGGAGCTGCTGTTTCCGGCCAACACCCAGGTCGCGGTCTTCGTCTCCATGGACGTCGGCGATTTCTTCGGCCTGGATTCCATCCAGCTGCGCATCGACGACAAGCCGGTCAGCAAGTACCTCTACACCGCGCGCGAGGTGAAGGCGCTGCAACGGGGTGGGGTGCATCGCCTCTACCTCGGTAACCTGAAGACCGGCGAGCACGAACTGACGGCCACCTTCACCGGCGAGGGGCCGCACGATCGCGACTACCGCCGCGGCACGACGCTGAAGATCGAGAAGGGCATCGGCGCGAAATTCGTCGAGCTGCGGATCTCGGACCGCGAGAGCAAGCAGCAGCCCGAGTTCCTGGTGAAGGAGTGGGAGTAGGCGGTGGGATCGCGGGTCGCAATCCTGGCGCTGGCCGCCCTGGGAGTGGCCGGCAGCGGCCTTGCCCCGGCTGCCGAGCGGCCGTCGGCCGACCCGATGGCGGCGAAGGCGATCCGTGACCTGTACTTCGGCGAGGTGCTGTTCCAGTTCTACCAGGACCGGCATTTCGATGCGCTGACCCACCTGCTCGTGGCCCGGTCCGCCGGACGGGTCGAGAACCACGCCGCCGAGGCCGAACTGTTGCTGGGTGGCCTGTACCTGAGCTATGGCCAGCATGAGCAGGCCGAAGGAATCTTCAATCGGTTGCTGACTGCGGAGGTCGCGCCCTCCGTTCGCGACCGCGCCTGGTTCTATCTCGGCAAGCTGCGCTACCAGCGCGGCCTCAACGAGGAGGCGCTGGCGGACTTCGCCCGCGTCTCCGGTGCCTTGCCGCCGGAGCTGGCGGCGGAACTGCCGATGTTGAAGGCGCAGGCGTTGATGGCGTTGCAGCGCTTCGACGAGGCCGCGGCCCTGCTCGACCACTGGAAGGGTGGCGGCAGCTGGCTGCCCTATGCACGTTTCAACCTCGGCGTGGCCCTCGTGCGCACGGGTCGGCTCGAGGAAGGCGCCCGCCAGCTCGACCGGGTCGGTCGTGGCTCGCCGGATTCGGCGGAGCTGCTCGACCTGCGCGACAAGGCCAATCTCGCGCTGGGTTTTGCCTACCTGCAGAAATCCCTCGACGGCCAGGCTCGACCGGTGCTGGCGCGCGTCCGGCTGGCGAGCCTGTTTGCCAACAAGGCCTTGCTCGGCGTCGGGTGGGCGGATGCCGCGGCCCATGACTACCGGGCGGCGCTGGCGCCGTGGCTCGAGCTGAACAAGCGCGATCTCGCCGACAGTGCCGTGCAGGAGTCGTTGCTCGCCGTGCCGTATGCCCATGCCCGGCTCGATGCCTACGGCGCGGCGGCGCAGGGCTACCAGGCGGCGCTGAAGTCGTTCGACAACGAGATCGGGCAACTGGACCGGGCGATCGCCTCGGCCGAAAGCGGCGACCTCACGCGCGCACTGCTCGCCCGCGATGATCGCGGCATCGGCCGGTGGTACTGGCAACTGGACCAGTTGCCGGACTCCACCGCGGCCCGTTACCTCTATCCCCTGATTGCCAACAACCGCTTCCAGGAAGGCCTGCGCAACGTCCGCGACCTGGACGCGCTCGAGGGCAACCTCGAGGAGTGGCGCGACAAGCTGGTTGCCTTCGACGATGTCGTGGACACGAAGCGCGAAGCCTATGCCGCGCGGGAACCGCGAATCCGCGGCGGCCTCGACCAGGCAGACCTCCCGGCGCTGCGCACCCGTCGTGATGCGCTGGCCGTGCGCCTTGGCCGGATCGAGCAGACCCGGGATATCGCCGGCCTCGGCACCGACCAGGAACTGGACCGCTGGCAGCGGCTGACCGCGATCGGCAATGACCCGCGACTCGAGGCGCCGGATGCCGGTGATCTCCGCGACCGCTACCGGCTGCTGCGGGGCGTGCAGCTCTGGCAGCTGGATCGCGACTACAAGTACCGGCTCTGGGCCGAAAAGCGCCAGCTCGCCGGACTTGACCAGCTGCTGGCGAGGGCCACTGCGCTGAAGGCCGGCACCGATGCGGCACGGCGCAACATCCCGGCGGATCTCGACGGGTTCTCGCAGCGCATTGCGGCCGTCGCGCCGCGGATCGACCGGATGCAGCAGCTCATCGCGGAAGTTCGCGGCGCGCAGGAGCAGCAGCTGCATGCCATGGCCATCGATACCCTGCGCGACCAGCGCGAGCGGCTGGCCGCCTACCGGGTGCAGGCGCAGTTCGCGCTGGCGACGATCTATGACCGGGCCGCCGCGAAGGATCGCCGCGCGGGCACGACGACCCTGCCGGCCGCGGCATCGACGGCTGAACCGGCTGGTTCCGTGGCTTCGCCACGCATGCTGGAGGCCGGCCGATGATGCAGGCCACGGCACTGTGCCTGTCGATCGCGCTGGCCGGTGGCCTCTGGCCATTCGGCAACCATGACGATGGTGCG
>CAZMVP010000021.1:13811-19908 GCA_964569355.1 uncultured Chromatiaceae bacterium
GCCGTCGATCTCTACCAGCAGTTGCTGCAACTCGAACCGGAGGCCGGTGGCGACCGCTCGGAGATTCTCTACCAGCTCTCGCGGGCACTCGAGGGCGCGGGACGCGGCGACGAATCGCTGAAGACGCTGGATGCGCTGGTTGCCGGCCCGGCCGCGGCCGCTGCACCAGGCGGACCAGCCAGCCGGCATCGGGATGAAGCCGAGTTCCGGCGCGGTGAAACCTACTTCGTGCGCCAGGACTATGCGGCGGCCGAAAAGGCCTATGCCGCGGTACTGGTCGATGGCGATGGATCGCCGTTCTACGAGCAATCCCTGTACAAGCACGGCTGGACGCTGTTCAAGCAGGGCCGGAACGAGGAGAGCCTGCAGTCGTTCCTCGCGCTGCTCGATCGCAAGCTGGCGGCCGGTGGCCGGCAGCCAGCTGAACTCGTCGCCTCGATGGGTCGTGCCGACCGCGAGTTGCTCGACGACACGCTGCGCGTGACCAGCATCGCCTACTCCTATCTCGACGGGGCTGCCTCGATCCCGACGTCGCTTGCCGGTCGCCCGGAACCGGCGTGGACCTACCTGCTGTATCGCTCGCTCGGCGACCTGTACCTCGCCAAGGAGCGGTTCAGCGATGCTGCCGAAACCTACGAGGCCTTCGTGACCCACGATCCGGTCAACGACCAGGCCCCCGAACTCCAGCAGGCAGCCATCGATGCCTACACCCGCGGCAAGTTCCCCGAACTTGTGCTGGCGGCCAAACGCAAGTTCGTGCAGACCTATGGCCTCGACGCCCCGTACTGGGCAAATCGCCAGCCGGCCGGGCACCCGACGGTGGTGACGGCATTGAAGACCCACCTGACAGACCTTGCGGCCTACGACCATGCCGTGGCCCAGAAGAGCCGGCTGCCGGCCGACTACCAGCGTGCAGCCGACTGGTACCGGCGTTTCCTCGCGTACTTCCCGAAGGATCCCGAGTCCGGGGAGCGCAGCTTCCTGCTCGGCGAACTGCTGTACGAGTCGAAGGACTTTGCCGGCGCGCGCGATGCCTACCTGCATTCGGCCTACGACTACGGTACGCACGAGCATGCCGCCGAGGCCGGCTACGCCGCGTTGCTGGCCTCGCGCGAGCAGGAGAAGCAGCTCTCCGGCGAGGCGCTGGCCGCGTGGCACGATGCCTACCTCGACAACGCGCTGCGCTTCGCCGCAACCTTTCCGGCCCATCCCGAAGCCGCGGTCGTGCTGACCACCGTGGCCGAGGAGCTGTACGCCGCCGGCCAGCGGGAACGGGCGATCGAGGTCGCCGGCCTCGTGATCACGCTGCAGCCGCCGGCCACGCTCGACCAGGAGCGCGTGGCCTGGACGGTGCTCGGCCATTCGCAGTTCGACCTGGGCCGCTTCGCCGATGCGGAGAAATCCTATGCGCGGCTGCAGAAGTTCGATCTGCCGCCGGATCAGCACAAGGCGGTCACCGAGCGCCTGGCTGCATCGATCTATCGCCAGGCAGAGGCGGCGCGCACCGCCGGCAACACCGACGGTGCCGTTGCGGATTTCCTGCGCATCGCAGACGCGGCGCCAGATTCGGATATCCGGCCGAAGGCGCTCTTCGACGCGGCCACGCTGCTCCTGTCCGCCAAGCGCTGGCCGGATGCAGTCAGTCTGCTGCAGCGTTTCCGGCACGATTTCCCTGATCATCCCTTCAATGCGGATGTGACGATGAAGATGGCGGTGGCGCTCAAGGAAGACGGCCGGGCAGCCGAGGCGGCCGGTGAATACGAGCGCATCGCCGCGACCGGCAACGCCACCACTGGCGGGAATGCCGCTGTGGATGGCGGTGAAGTGCAGCGGGCGGCGCTGTGGCAGGCGGCCGAGCTCTACGGCAAGGCAGGCCAGGACGGCAATGAAGCGCGGATCTACGAGCAGATCGTGACTCGCTTCCCGGCCCCCGTTGCTGAAGCGATCGAAGCGCGCAACAAGCTCGCGGAGCTTGCCGGGCGCCATGCCGACTGGCCGACCCGCCAACGGTGGCTCGAGGCCATCGTGGCCGCGGATGCATCGGCCGGCGCCAGCCGGACGGACCGCAGCCGCTTCCTGGCCGCCATGGCCGCGATCGAACTGGCGCGTCCGGCGCGCGATGCCTTCATGGCCACCCGACTGACGATGCCGCTCGCCGACTCGCTCAAGTTGAAGAAGAGCCGGATGGAGCTGGCCCTCAAGGCCTATGGAGCGGCGGCGACCTATGGCGTGGCGCAGGTCACGACGGCTGCAACCTTCGAGACTGCCGATCTCTACTATCAGTTGAGCAAGGACCTGCTCGCATCGGAGCGGCCGCCCGGGCTGTCGAAGGAAGAGCTCGACGAGTATGGCGTGCTGCTCGAAGAACAGGCCTATCCGTTCGAGGAGAAGGCCATCGACCTCTATCGCGTGAATGCCGACCGGGTCGCGGACGGCGTGTACGACGAATGGGTGCGGGCCAGCTTCGCCCGCCTGAGTGTCATGGTGCCGGCGCGATATGCCCGCACGGAAAGGAGCGACGATGTTGCAACCTGGCTGGATTGACCTCAAGCGCAACGGAATTGCGGCTTGCCGCGTCCTGTTGCTGGTGGCCGGCAGCGTATTGCTGGCGGGTTGTGGCCTGCTGGGCGTCGGGAGCGGTGCGTCGTCCGGCACGCCGGGTGATGCGCCGGTGGCAGCGCCATCCCCGGAACTCGAAGCCCGGTATGCGAGCCTCGTGGCTGATCTCAAGTCCACGGACGAGGCCAGGGTCGCCGCCGCGGTGGACGCGATGGAGACCTTCAGCCGCGAGCATCCGGATCTTGCGGGCCCGTTGCTGAACCTGGGGCTCGTGCGCGTGAGGGCCGGCGATCCGGCCGGGGCGCTGGCGCTGTTCAATGAGGCCGCGGCGGCCTGCAGCCGATGCGGACCGGTCTGGAACGAGATCGGCGTGCTTGATGCCCACCAGGGGCGGTTCGCGGATGCCGAGCAGGCCTATCGCCGTGCCATCGAGCTGGCGCCGGATGACGCGGCGGCCTACTACAACCTCGCGATCCTCTACGAGCTCTACATCCCGCGACCAGAGCTCGCCGTGCAGAACTACGAGCAGTACCTGCAGCTCGGTGGGGATGGCAAGGATGTCGAGAAGTGGCTGGTCGATCTCCGGCGTCGCGTCAACGACGTGGCCAAGGCCGCGCGGGCGGATGGCCGCTCGTGAAGACCGCCATGCATCGATCCCGCTGGTTGTCGCTCGCGTGCCTGGTGTTCGCCGGCGTTGGCCAGGCGGCTGATCCGCCGGTCGCGTCGTCAGTGGCTGCCGCGCCCGCGGCTATGGCGGCCACCGAGGCAACCGTGGCCGCGACACGACATAAGTCGAACTCGCTGGCGCTGGATGCCACCGCGATCCGCGGCAACCAGGAATTGCCCAAGGTCCTCTACATCGTGCCGTGGAAGGACCCGGCGGCGGTCGAGTTGTCCGGTCGGCCGGTCAACAGCCTCATCGAGGAAGTGCTGGCGCCCGTAGACCGTGAAGTGTTTCGCCGACAGACGCGCTATTTCAGTCAATTGTATGGAACGACGTCGGTGAAGCAGGCAGCCGATGCGCCGGGTGGGCACCCGGTGGCAACCGATGACGGGGCAACGGACCGGCAACCGGCTGGCGCAGCAGGCGCCGGCAGTCCGCAGGATTGATTCAAGGAGGCTTGGGAACCATGACTACGTACGCGTCGATCATCAGTTTCTTCCAGGATGGCGGGTTCTTCATGTACCCGATTGTGCTGACGCTGGCGGCCGGCCTGGCCGTGGCCGTCGAGCGCTACATCTACCTGTCGAAGACCGCGCTCAGCAACCAGATGCTGTGGAAGAAGATCACACCCTTCATCCAGGGCGGCAAGTTCGCCGAGGCGGCGAGCCTCACGTCCAAGTCCGGTGCCGTCATCGGCTCGATCCTCACCTACGGGCTGGACCGCACGCGGACCTCGACTCGGCGCGACGACATCGAGAAGGCGATGGAAGAAAGCCTCATGGAGGTCATGCCGCGCCTGGAGAGTCGCACCCATTACCTGGCGACCTTCGCCAACATCGCGACCCTGCTCGGCCTGCTCGGCACGATCATCGGCCTGATCCAGGCCTTCGCGGCGATGAACGACGCCAGCGCGGCCGAAAAGGCCGACCTGTTGTCGGCTAGCATCTCGGTGGCCATGAACACCACGGCCTTCGGCCTGATGGTCGCGATCCCGCTGCTGCTGGTCCACACCATCCTGCAGAGCAAGACCACCCGGATCATCGATAGCCTGGAGATGGTGGCGGTCAAGTTCCTGAATGCGGTGGACGAGCGCAAGCGCCAGCAGACCCCGGCCTGATCCGGCCGACCGGCAACATCCTGTAGAACAGCACGGCAGATCGGGAGCGGGCGATGCCTGGCAGGCGACGCAGACGGCGGCAAGCGGAGACACCGGACCTGGAGATCACGGCCTTCATGAACCTGATGGTCGTGCTGGTACCGTTCCTGCTGATCACGGCGGTGTTCTCCAAGCTGGCGATCATCCAGCTGAACCTGCCGGCCGCTTCCTCCACGCCGGCGACCGAGCCGTACTTCCAGCTCGAGGTCGTGTTGCGCAGGGACGCGCTGGAAGTCGGCGAGCGGACCAACGGCCTGCTGACCCGGCTGCCGATGGTGGATGACCGCTACGACTATGCCGGGCTCGGCACCTACCTGCAGCGGATCAAGGCGAGCTACCCCGACATGACCAACGCCACCGTGCTGCTCGAGCCCGACGTGCCCTACGACACGCTGGTGCAGGTCATGGATACCCTGCGTTTCTTCGACACGAGCCAGGACGGGCGGATGGTTCGCGCGGAGCTGTTCCCGGACATCTCGATCGGCGATGCGCCGGTCACCGGCACCGCCACCGACCGCACCGCCGGCATCCGGCCGCCGGCACCCGGCGCGAAGGGAGGCTGAGCCATGCAGATGTCGAAACGCGCACTCCGCATGGAGCGACACCACAAGCGCAGCAAGCGCGGTGCCTCGCTGCACCTCGTATCGATGATGGACATCTTCACGATCCTCGTGTTCTTCCTGCTCGTCAATTCGGGCGACACCGAGGCGCTGCGCGCGCCGAAGGACGTGCAGTTGCCGGAGTCGGTCGCGATGGAGAAGACCCATGAAACGGTCGTTGTCACGGTGACCAACGACCAGATCCTCGTGCAGGGCAAGCCCGTGGCTACCGTGGCCGCCGCACTCGAGGGCGATGACATCGTCATCCCGCCGCTGCTCGCGGCACTGCGCGGACAGACCGGGGCCACGACGGGTCCGCAGGGTTCCGATGACATCGCGGCGCGGGAAATCACGATCCTCGGCGACAAGGCCTTGCCCTACCGGCTGCTGAAGCGGGTGATGGCAACCTGCACCACGGCCGAGTTCGGCCAGATCTCGCTCGCGGTCGAGCAGAAGCCGGAAGTGGGCGAGGCAGCCCGCGTGGCGGCACTATGAGCACCGCAACCCTGCAGAGGCCGGCGATGCCGCTCGTGCCATACCGGCTCTATGCACTGGCATGGGACGGCTCGGCGGATGACGACCAGCGCTTCCGTGGCATCGTCCGGAAGATCGCGATCGCCACGCTGGTGCTGTCGGTCGTCATGTCGCTGCTGCCGATCCCGCGGCTCGACCCTTCGGCGACCTTGCCGGTACCGCCGCGCCTGGCGCGGCTGGTGCTCAAGCAGCAGACCCCGCCACAGGTCGTGCAACAGCCCCGGCCGGAGCCCCAGCGCGAGGTGACGCCGGAGGCGCAGCCAAAGCCCGAGCGCAGCCGTGAACAGCCGGTGCCGCCGACCGAGCGCGCCGTGGCTGCGACCGGACGCACTCCCGCAGCCAAGGGGGCTGGCACCGGGCGGGCCGGCAAGGCGGGCCTGTTGCCCTTCGTCGACCAGTTGGCGGATCTGCGCAACAACGAGGCACTGGCCAGCATCACCTCGGGTGGCACCCATTACACCGGCGCCGTGGGCAATGCCCCGCAAGTCGAGCGGGCGCTGATCACCTCCCGGGCGGGCGTCGGCAGCGGCGGCATCAACACCGCGCGCTACAGCCGCGACACCGGTGGCAGCGGCCTGGGCGGCC
>CAZMVP010000022.1:0-19879 GCA_964569355.1 uncultured Chromatiaceae bacterium
CCACCGTCTCGGCCAGCGTGGTGAAGATGCCGCGGATGGCGTTGCGCATGTAGAGGGTGCCGTCGTAGCCGACCAGCACCTTCATCCCGGCCGGCAGGGCCGGCTCGAGCTCCGCCAGCCGCTGGTAGAGCGCATCGGCGACCTCGAGCTCGTTCACGCCAGGCAGGGTCCAGACGGCGATGAACACCGTGGGCTCGGCGTTCTCGCGGGACTCCGACAGGGCTTCCTCCGCGCCGAGCTCGACTCTTGCCAGGTCCCGGAGGCGCACGGTCGCGCCCTGCTTCTGGCGCACGATGAGGTCGGCAAACTCCTCCGGCGAACGCAGGTCGGTGTTGGCCAGCAGGTCCACTTGCGCCGCCTGTCCCTCGGTCCGGCCGAGCGCTGCCAGATAGTTGTTCCGGCGCAGGGCGTCGTACACCTCGCGCGCGCTGATGCCGAGTGCCGCCATGCGGTCGGGATCGAGCCAGATGCGCATCGCGAGCGGCGTGCCGCCGGCGACCTCGGCCTGCTGCACGCCAGGCACGGTGGACAGCGCCGGCTGGATCGTGCGCGTCAGCCACTCCGTGACCTGGGCGCGGTCGAGCTGGTTCGACTTGTAGCTGATGTAGAAACTGGCGTAGGGCCGATCGGCCCGCTGTACCTCGACCGTGGGTGGCTCGGAATCGCCGGGCAGCTCGCCGCGGACCTGGTCCAGTCGGGCGCCGACCTCGGTGAGCGCCACGTTGGCATCGGCATTGAGCTTCAGCCGCACCGTCACGGTGGAGAGCCCGGCCACGCTCTTTGACTCGACGTAATCGATGCCGCTCACCGTGGCGACCGCGCGCTCGATCGGCGTGGTGATGAAGCCGCGCACCACGTCGGCACTGGCGCCGATGTAGGTGGTCTGCACGATGATCGCCGCGCTCTCGATGCGCGGGAACTGCTGGATGGGAAGATTCAGCGCCGCGCGCCCGCCGATGAGCAGGATGGCCAGGCTCGCCACCACGGCGAGCACCGGCGTGCGAACGAACAGCTCCAGCAGCCGGTTCATGTGTCGGCCGGCAGTGCCGGTGTCGTGGCTGGTGCCGGTGCCGGCGCCATGGAAGACGGCGCCGGTGTCTGCTCCGCCGCCTCGACGATCTTCACGCGCGAGCCCTGGCGAAGCTTGAAGGAGCCCTCGGTGGCCACGCGGTCACCGGCCGCCAGCCCGTCGAGGATCACGACTTCCGTGGCGATGGTCGGTCCCGTGCGCACGAAGCGCTGTTCGGCGACGGCACCCTTCGGGTCGTCCGGACTGCCCGTGATGACATATACATGGTCACCGTAGGCCGCGCGCCGGACGGCCGCGAGCGGCACGGCGAGCACGTCGCGTGGCGCGGCGGCGGCCACGGTCACGTCGACGAAGGTGCCGGGCGTCAGGCCGGCCGCGGCCGGCGCCTCGGCCCGTATCCGCACGGTGCGCGAGGTTTCATCCGCGCGCGCATCGATGGCGCGGATGACCGCAGTCGCACCGGCCGGCAGCCCGGCACCGCCCAGCCGGACTTCGCTGCCCAGTGCCAGTTGCGCAACGATCTCCTGGTGCAGCCGGAAGTCGATATAGACGCTGTCCGCAATACCCTCGAGGGTCGTGATGTCCGTGCCCGCGGCCAGGTACTGGCCCGGGTGCACGTCGCGCAGGCCGATGCGGCCACGGAAGGGTGCCCGCAGCGTGCGTCGCTGGATGGTTGCCGCGATCACGTCGCGCTGCGCTTCCGCCTGCGCGAGCTGTGCCTCGGCCCGATCCACGTCAGCCTGCGTGCCGGCTCGCTGTTCGATCAGCTTGCGGGTGCGCCCGGCCGTGAGGCGCGCGAGCGCGATGTCCGCTTCGGCGCTGCGCAGCTGTGCCTGCTCGGTGCGGGTATCGAGCTCGAGCAGTACCTGGCCGGCTTCCACGATCTCGCCTGAGCGGAATGCAACGCGGGCGACGGTGCCGGGCAGTTCATTGCTCAGGGTCACGAATTCGCGTGCCACCACGGTGCCGGGCGCGCTGGCGCCGACCTGCCAGCGGATCGCATGCGCCGTGGCGACGCTGACCGCCTCGGCGGGATTGGCAAAGGCGGCCCCT
Source organism: uncultured Chromatiaceae bacterium (assembly GCA_964569355.1). Classification (GTDB taxonomy): domain Bacteria; phylum Pseudomonadota; class Gammaproteobacteria; order Steroidobacterales; genus SHZI01. Next base: position 2,084 of record CAZMVP010000022.1, read on the forward strand.
GCCTTGATCGCGGCGGTCACCCGCCAGTACTTGTAGGCGCCAAGCACCCCGACGACGGCAATCAATGCCATGGCGATGAACAGCAGTGCCCGCCGGTTCATGTGTGGACCGTCAAAGCCACTGGTCGCCGGCAATGCCCCGTCGTCGTCATTCCCATGCCCTCATGCTTCCCGATGCGCAACGGAACACAGGCGCCCGGGGGTGTCAAGAGGACGTGCTCGTGCCCCGGACCGGGAGCCGGGGGCTGCCCCGGGCTACCGGGAATCTGTCCGGGCCGGACGGGTCCGTGCATCCGCCGGGAAACGGCTTGAGATTGATCGCGGCCCGGTATTAGATTGCGCGACCTCTCCATTGATGAAGGCCCGGCATGACCCACAAGACGCGCAGCGCTCGCGCCATCGCCATCACGCTCCTCACGCTGGCCTTTGTCACCGGCTGCGCGACCCTCGGGCCACGCACCGTGGTCCGCGACCGTTTCGACTACGGTGGAGCCGTTGCCGATTCGTGGAAGCAGCAGACGCTGCTCAACATCGTCAAGCTGCGCTACATGGACTTGCCGGTGTTCCTCGATGTCGGCCAGATCGTCGCCGGCTACACGGTGGAGAGCAGTGGTTCGCTGGGTGCGGCGCTGACCCGTGGCGACGTGCCGGACAGCAACGTGACGAGCCTCGGCGGCACCGTGCGCTACACGGACCGGCCGACGATTACCTACTCGCCGCTGACCGGCGACAAGTTCCTGCGGGGCCTGATGACGCCGATCCGGCCCGGTTCGTTGTTTGCCTTGCTGCAATCCGGTTACGAAGCGGACTTCGTGCTGGCGCTGGGGCTCGAGACGTTGAACGGCCTGCACAACCCGGTCAGCACCCAGGGCGGGCAGGTGGCCACCGGCTCGCATGATTTCACCCATGCGCTCGAGTTGATGCGCGACATCCAGCGGGCCGGTGCGCTGACCTTCCGCATGGAGACCGGGGCCCATGGCGAGGAGATCCTGATGTTCATCCGCCAGGGGGGCGTCGCCCCGGAAACCACGGCCAGGATCACGGAGCTGCGCACGCTGCTCGGCATGCAGGCAGGTGATGACGGCCGGATCACGCTGGTCTACTCGCCGGTGGCCGGCGGCAAGGGTGAGCTGGCCGTGCAGACGCGCTCGATGCTGCAGATCCTGCTGGCGCTGGCCGGCACGGTGGACGTCCCGCAGCAGGATCTCGACGAGCATCGCGCCTCGGTGGTGCCGCGCGCGGACAGCGAGCAGATGCCGTTCGTCGTCCGCAGCGGCGTGGACAAGCCCGCGGATGCCTACGCAGCCGTTGCCTACCGCAACCGCTGGTTCTGGATCGACGACACGGACTACCGCTCGAAGCGCGCCTTCTCGTTCATCATGTTCCTGTTCACGCTCTCCGAGGAAGGTGACAACCAGCGCTTGCCGGTGCTGACGATCCCGACGGGGTAGACCTGCGGCAATCCGGTATTTGCGTCGCCACCTGTTCTCCCACAGAATGGATCCATGCGCCGACTGATTGCCCGATGCCTCATCTTCTCGCTGCTGTTTGCCAACCTCGCGTGGGCGGCTGACGTGCATGCGGAGGCATTCTTCGGCCATGAGGCCGGGTGGTCACAGGGCGCTGACCACAGCCCCGACACGGGACCTGCCGCCGACACCTGCGACCACTGCTGCCATGGTGGCGCGCACTACACCGGCATGCCGGCCGAGTCGGCCGGCATGATCGGCGTCGTCGCCGCGCAGGCCACGGGTCATTGCGCCGACCCGTATCTGTCTTTCGCCATCCCGCCACCGACCGAACCTCCGATCGCCTGAGTTCCCGACGTCCTGTCTGACGCTGCCGCGCGGGCTGTGCGCGGTGCGAGCCTTGTCGTGGTCGAGGAACTCCATGCATGTGGAAAAGAACATTGTGGCAACTGGCCATTGTGGCCGGCTTGCTGATCCCCGCGCCGTGGGCGATGGCCGATGGTCCGCCGCCGGAGGGTGCGCTGGCGGCGCTGGTCAGCACGACCTTGGCCGGCAATCCCCGGGTGCAGGCCGCTGCCGCGGCACTGGCGGCGGGTGAAGCGCGGCAGCGTGGCGCGGAGCAGCCGCTCTACAACCCGGAACTGGAAGCGGACTTCGAGAAGGCCGATGTCCGCACCTCTAGTGTCGGCTTGCGCCAGGCCATCGACTGGACCGACAAGCGCGAGGCGCTGGGTGGCATTGCCGCAGCCGAGCGCGAGGCGCTGGCCGCGGAGCTTGCGGATGTGCGCCAGGCGCTGGCGGCGGAGCTGTTGTCGTCACTGGTGGACTTCCATGCCCGGCTCGAGCTCGAGCGGCTGGCAGGCCAGCGCGCGGAACTGACCGGGCAGTTCCTTTCCGTCGCGCGGCGTCGACATGAGGCCGGCGACCTGCCGCAGGTCGAAGTGGACATGGCGCAGCTCGCGGCCCAGCAGGCGCTGATCCTGAAGGCGAAGGCAACCACGGCGCGGGTGGAGGCCGTGCAAAGCTTGGTGGCGTTGACCGGCGGCCAGCGGCCGGGCTGGCCGGCGCTGCCGGAGGCCGTGCCCGAGGCCGCGTTCGTTGGCGTGGCCAATGACGGCAACGCCGATCCGGAGATGGACCTGTTGCAGCTGCCGGCGCTGCGGGCCCAGCAGGCGCGAATCAACGCCGCACGCCAGACGGTCCGGCTGAAGCGCCGTGAAAGCCGGCCCGATCCGACGATCGGCGTGCGCGGGGGCCGCGAGGACTCCGAGGGCCTGGTCGGCGTGACGTTCTCGATTCCGCTCTTCGTCCGCAACGACTTCAAGGCCGGTGTGACAGCGGCGGATGCCGAAGCTGCCAGCGCCGGCAGCCGCTTGCAGGACATGGCCCGCCAGGCGCGCGCACGCCTGGTCTCGACCTCCGAACGCTACCGGCTGACCCGCGAGGCATGGCTTGCCTGGCGCGAAGCAGGCGAGTTCAGCCTGCAGCGGCAGACCACGTTGCTGCAGCGCCTGTGGCAGGCCGGGGAACTGAGCACCACCGACTACCTGGTGCAGCTTGCCCAGAGCCTCGATACCCAGGCCGATGCAACGGAACTGCACGGTGACCTGTGGCGGGCCTGGGTGGACTGGCTGGCCGCGAGCGGCGGGGTCGAGTCGTGGCTGGGCCTGGAAACATCTGCTGCAACATCCGCTCGGGCCGGCATCGCCCCATGAACATTGAAACGAGAACCGTCATGAAACGTCTGAGCCATCCGTTGATCTGTCTGGCCCTGTGGTGTGCGCCGGCGCTCCAGGCCGCCGATGACCATGACCACGAAGCCGAAGGGCAGGCGGAACATGCTGCGGAAGTCGTGTTGATGCCAGCCCGGCAGCAGGCGGCAGGGATTCGCGTCGAACCGCTGGCAGCGCGGATGCTGGCCAACGAGGTTTCCGCACCGGGTGAGGTCAAGCTCAATGCCTATCTCACGCGGCAGGTGACTGCCGGCATGACGGCGCAGGTCGCCCAGCGGCATGTCGCGCTTGGCGACCATGTCCGGCAGGGCCAGCCGCTTGTCACGCTCTCGAGCGCGGCGCTGGCCGAGGCCGAGGGTGCGCTCGTGGTCGCGGTGCGCGAGTGGCGGCGGGTGCAGGATCTCGGTCGCGAGATCGTGGCCGACCGTCGTTACTCGGAGGCGCGCGTGGCGGCTGCGCAGGCCCGCGCGAGACTGGTGTCCTACGGCATGACGAACGGGCAGATCGATGCCTTGCTGGCCGGCAAGACCGGTGCCGACGGCAGCCTGCAGCTGCTGGCGCCGCAGGCCGGCACGATCGTCCGCGATGCCTTCATCGCCGGCGAGCTCGTCGAGCCGGGCCGCGTGCTGTTCGAGATCAGCGACGAGACCCGCGTCTGGGTCGAGGCGAGCCTGATGCCGCAGGAAGCCTCGGGGATCACCGCCGGCACGCCGGCACGGATCCGGGTCGGCGATGACTGGCTCGCCGGCAAGGTGATCCAGAGCCACCACGCGCTGAACGAGGCCACGCGAACGCTCGCGGTCCGCATCGAGGTGCCCAATCCCGACGAGCGGCTGCATCCGGGCCTCTTCGTCGAGACCCGCATCCAGGCGGGTGGCGGCGAGAAGGTGCTGGCGCTGCCGGAGGAGGCCGTGCTGCGCAGCCCGGATGGCGACTGGATGGTCTTCATCGAGGACGAGCCGAACCGCTTCAGGCCGGTTGAAGTGGAGCTGGTCCGCTCCGTCGACAAGCTCGCGGTGATCAAGGGCCTCGCCGCTGGCACCCGGGTCGTCACGCGGGGTGCGTTCTTCGTCCAGTCGGAACTCGCCAAGGGCGGGTTCGACGTGCACAACCACTGAGCGGGCCCGCCATGCTGAACAGACTCATCGATCTCGGCGTGCAGAACCGCCTGCTCGTGCTGCTGGCGCTGGCGGCCTTCGTGGTGGGCGGGATGCTGATCTGGCCGAAACTGAATCTCGACGCCTTTCCCGACGTCACCAACGTGCAGGTGCAGATCAACACCGAGGCGCGCGGCCTCGCGGCCGAGGAGGTGGAGCAGCTCATCACCTTCCCGGTCGAAGCCGTGATGTACGCGCTGCCGGACGTGGAGGAGGTGCGCTCGATCTCCAAGACCGGACTGTCGGTGATCACCGTGGCCTTCAAGGAAGGCACGGACGTCTACTTCGCGCGGCAACTGGTCTTCGAGCGGCTGCAGGCAGCGCGCGAGCAGATCCCGGACGGGGTCGGCACGCCGGAGATGGGCCCGAACACCTCCGGCCTCGGGCAGGTGTACCAGTACATCCTGCGGGCCGACGACCCGGCGAAGTTCGATGCCACGGCGCTACGCAGCCTGAATGACTGGGTCGTGAAGCTGCTCTTGATGCCGGTCGATGGCGTCACCGACGTGCTGTCCTTCGGTGGTGACGTGCGCCAGTACCAGGTGCGCGTCGACCGCCACCGGCTGCTGGCGCATGGCTTGAACGTGGATGACGTGGCGCAAGCCATCGAGGCCAACAACCGCAATGCCGGCGGCTGGTACCTGGATCGGGGCGCCGAACAGCTGGTGATCCGCGGCGTCGGCTGGGTGCGCAGTGGCGACGACGGCCTGCGCGACATCGGCAACGTGCCGCTGAAGGACGTCGATGGCGTGGCGGTGCGGGTGCGCGACGTGGCCGAGGTCGGCTTTGGCCCCGAGATCCGCCAGGGTGCCGTGACCATGACTCGGCGCGGCATCGAGGGCCAGCCCGAGGCACTCGGCGAAGTCGTGGCCGGCATCGTGTTGAAGCGCATGGGCGCCAACACCAAGGCCACCATCGATGGCATCAAGGCCCGGCTGCCGGCCATCCAGGCAGCGCTGCCGGAAGGCGTCACGCTGGAGCCCTTCTACGACCAGTCCGAACTCGTGAACCAGGCGGTCGCCACGGTCGCCAAGGCCCTGCTCGAGGCCTTCGTGCTGATCGTGATCGTGCTGATGCTGTTCCTGATGAACTTGAGGGCCACGCTGCTCGTGCTGGTGTCCGTGCCGATCTCGATCGGGCTTGCGCTGATGGTGATGGCGCAATGGGGCGTGTCGGCCAACCTGATGTCGCTCGGCGGCCTCGCGATCGCGATCGGCATGATGGTGGACGGATCGGTGGTGATGATGGAGCACATCTACAGCCACCTCGCCACCGTGGGCCGGGATGGCATCGCATTGCGCATCCAGGAGGCTGCGCGGGAGGTGGCCCGACCGGTGTTCTTCGCGGTGCTGATCATCGTCATCGTGTTCGCGCCACTGTTCACGCTGGAAGGCGTCGAGGGCAAGCTGTTCCAGCCGATGGCGGTCTCGATCGTGCTGGCGATGCTGGCCTCCCTGCTGGTCGCGCTCGTCGTGGTACCGGCGCTCGCCACCTACCTGTTCCGCGCCGGCGTCGACGAGAAGGAGAGCCCGGTGATGCGGCCGCTCTCGCGGCTTTACCAGCGCAGCCTCGGCACCACGCTCGCGTACCGGCGGCATGTGGTGGCCGGCGCCGTGGCGCTCCTCATCGCAGCACTTGCGCTGGTGCCGTTCCTCGGCACCGAGTTCGTGCCGGAGCTGGAGGAGGGCACGCTGAACATCCGCGTCACGCTGGCGCCGTCGTCCAGCCTCGAGACCTCGCTTGCGGTGGCGCAGAAGCTGGAGAAGCAGCTGATGACCTTCCCCGAGGTGCTGTATGTCTCCAGCCGCGTCGGTCGCGCGGAGATCGGCGGGGACCCGGAGCCGGTGTCGAACGTCGAGATCTTCGTCGGCCTGAAGCCGGTCGGGGAATGGACCAGTGCCGGCGACCGGCAGGCGCTGCAGGTGCTGATGGAGGAGCGGCTGTCGGTACACCCGGGCCTGCTGTTCTCGTTCTCGCAGCCGATCGCGACGCGGGTCGATGAATTGCTGTCCGGCGTGAAGGCACAACTGGCCGTCAAGCTCTTCGGGCCCGAGCTCGGCCAGCTCGCCGCCACCGGCCGGCAGATCGAGGCGCTGATCCGCAGCGTGAAGGGCACGCGCGGGGTCGAGATGGAGCAGATTGCCGGCGAGGCCCAGCTCGTGGTGCGCCCGGACCGCGACCGGCTGGCTCGCTACGGCATTCCCGTGGCGCAAGTCATGGACCTCGTCAGCGACGCGATCGGCGGCCGCGGGGCGGGCCAGGTGATCCGCGGCAACGAACGCTACGACATCTACGTGCGGCTGGATGCCCGGCACCGCGACAGCGTCGCCGCGATCCGTGGCCTGATCCTCGAGGCGGCCAACGGCTCCTGGGTGAAGCTCGGCGACGTGGCGGATGTCGCCATCGAGTCCGGCCCGCCGCAGATCCGCCGTGACGACGTGCAGCGGCGCGTCGTGATCCAGGCCAACGTGGAGGGCCGCGACATGGGTGGGCTCGTCGCCGAACTCGAGCAGCGCATCGCCGCGGAGATCGACATGCCGGCCGGCTACACGGTGGTGTTCGGCGGCCAGTTCGAGAACCAGCAGCGTGCCCAGGCGCGGCTGATGATCGTGGTGCCGTTGTCGCTGGGATTGATCTTCCTGCTGCTCTACTTTGCCTTCGACTCGGTGGGCCAGGCGCTGTTGATCATGCTGAACGTGCCGCTGGCGCTGATCGGCGGCATCGCCGCGTTGTTCCTGTCCGGCCAGTACCTGTCGGTGCCGGGCTCGATCGGCTTCATCGCATTGTTCGGCGTGGCCGTGCTGAACGGCGTGGTGCTGGTCAACGCGATCAACCAGCGCGTCGAGGGCGGCATGCCGGTCGCCGAGGCCGTGCTGGCGGGTGCGCAGTCCCGCCTGCGGCCGGTGCTGATGACCGCCAGCATCGCCGCGCTCGGCCTGATCCCGATGCTGCTCGCGACCGGCATGGGCTCGGAGGTGCAGCGGCCGCTCGCGACCGTGGTGGTCGGCGGACTCGTGTCGTCCACGCTGCTGACCTTGTTCGTGCTGCCGGCACTCTACGGGTCTTTCTCCCGCGGCCGTGGCGAGCGGCTGGGCCTGCCGGCAGGCAGCTGAGTTCAGCCCTGGCCGGGTTCAGACCTGGCCGGGTTCGATCACGCCCTGGACGAACTCCAGCAGCGCGCGATCGCCGACGTGGGCGGGATGCTCGTACTGATCGCCGAGGAACCAGCAGGCAAAGCGCTGCACCGGCTTGTGGTCGGTATCCATGGCCACCTGCTTGATGGCGAGCAGCGGCACGCCGACGCTGCAGCCGAGCTTGCCGGCGAGGAAGGGATCGGCCAGCGTCGCGCTGATCAGCTGCTCGGCATCGGTGATCGTGATGCCCTGGCGCTCGAGGAGTGCCAGCACCGAGCGGGTGCCGATGTCATTGGCCTTGATGGCCGCCTTGCCTGCCGGGATGTGGATTTCGACCCAGGCGACGGGATTCGCCTGGAACATCCGCACGTAGGAAATCCGCGTCACCGGACGGCCCACCGGAACCTTGAGGTCGATGGCCACGTGGGCATCGGCACCGACCTCGGCCACCTCCACGCCGGACAGCCGGCTGCGGGTCGCGATGCCGCGGGCCTTGCGCGTGCGCTGGAACATCGTCTCGATGCCGGCGCGCTCGCGCACGTTGGCCGCCACGAAGGTGCCACGGCCGTGGATCCGCTGCACGAGTTCGTCCTCGACCAGCAGGTCGATGGCCTTGCGGGTCGTGATCCGTGATACGGAGAACAGCTGGCCGATCTCGTCCTCGGTGGGGATCTTGTCCCCCGGACCGTACTTGCCGCTGTTGATCCAGTCCCGGAGCGTCGTGTAGACACGCACGTAGCGGGGTGAGGTAAGCCGCGGGTCGGCTGGCTGCTTCAAGGCCGTGTTCATCGATATTCCCTCAGGCAGCCAGTTTCCGGAAGTGGTGTTCGATCGCCCGGAGGTAGTGCTCGAAGGCGGAAGACTGGTCCGGCATGATGTCCACCCGGATGTTGCGTTCCCGTGCCCCGCCGGCGGTCATCGGACCGTAGCAGGCGATGGTCTGCGAATCGAGGGCGCCGCGCTCATCACCCAGCACGTGGAGCAGGCTCTCGATCTCGCCGACGCTCGTGAACGCGATCAGGTCGAGCCGGTGATCGATGATCAGCCGCTTCTCGACCTCGAAGCCATCGGCCACGCGCCGGGTGACGTAGGCCGGCACGCGGTGCACGTCCATGCCGGCGGCCGTGAGCCAGCCCGTGAAGTCGGGAATGATCGACGGTTCCTCCATGCCCTGGACTTCCGGCACCGGCACGAGGATCCGGCCATGGGCCTCGCCGCGCCGCTCGAGCTCCTCGACCATGCCCTTGGTGGTGGCGACGGCTGGCAGGCAATCCACCTTGAGGCCACGGGCCTCCAGCGCCTTGCCGTCATTGCCGAGCGCCGCCAGCTTCGTGTGCTCGAGGATGCCGGTGTAAAGGCCGAGCGCGACCAGGCGGTCGAAGAAGGCCTCGATGCCGTTGCGGCTGGTGAAGGCCAGCCAGCGGTAGTCCCCCATCCGGCGGATCGCGGCGTCGAACTCGCGGTAGTCCGCCATTGGTTCGATGACGATGGTCGGCATCCAGATCGGCCGGGCGCCACGCAGGACCAGCAGCCGGATCAGCTTGGCCGCGTAATTCCGCGGAGCGCAGACCAGGACGCGCTTGCCGAAGAGCGGCAGGTCGGCCGGGCTGACCAGGGTTCTTCCGAAATCGATCATGGCGTGTCGTCGTCCTTCCAGGTTTGCAGCACGGCGTAACCCTCGCGCAGCAGGCCGAGGTCGCGGTACTCGATCCGCCGTGGCGTCAGTTTGATGATGGTGGTGTTGCGTGGCGCCTCGTCGGCCTTGCCGAGCGCCCGCCGGTATTTCCGCCAGTCATAGATCTCGAGCGCCGCGAGGTAGGCATCCGGCTGCTCGGCAAAGCGCAGCAGTTCCGGCGTGGCCGTGACCTGAAGGCCGCGCACCTCGTGCCAGTCGGTCCAGTCGGTGAAGGGCGTGCTGCTGACTGCCACGCTGACCCGCGGATTGGCCTCGAGGTTCGGCAGCTTGGTGCCGCGGGAGGCCGCGATGTAGAGGGTCAGGCCATCGGCGTAGTACTCGATCGGCGTTGCGCGCGGTTCGTCGTTCAGGCAGGTGGCGAGCACGCACACGTTGGTGGCTCGCAGGAGGGCGCCGATCCGCGCCTCCATCCCGGCGCGCGGCAGTTGCCGCCGGATGCCGGCAGACCGCAACCGCCCGAATTCGGTGGGGGCATCGGCCATGGCGTCAGCGGATCGACAGGAACCGGGCCGGATGGATCTCGAGGTGATCCTCCCAGCCCTGGACCCGCTTGCCCACGAGGTACACGCGGGCCGGGATGAACAACGGGATCACCGGGAAATCCGCCAGCGCCAGTTGCTCGGCCTGGCGCAGCGCGTTGAGCCGCGGTGCGCCCGGGGCCATCGTGTCGGACTGGTCCAGCATCTGGTCGAACTTCGGGTTGGCATAGCCCGAATAGTTCCGCGCATCGCCGGTCTCGAGCAGGTGCAGGAACGCGGTGGCATCGCTGTACGGCGCGTAATAGGTGAACCAGGCGATGTTGTAGTTGCCGGTGCGGAGATTGCGCACGTTGCCCTGGTAACCGGCCGACGACAGCTCCACCTGCGCACCGAGCGGCCGCCACATCGCCTGCAGGGCCACCGCGATCCGGCGGGCCTCCTCCACATTGAGGTATTCCAGCGTGAACTTCAGTGGCTTGCTGCTGCCGTAGCCGGCGGCAGCCACCAGGCGCCTGGCTTCGGCCAGGCGTTGCGCTTGGGGCTGGTCCTTGAAGGCCGGCAGGTTGAGGCCGTAACCGGGCATGGCCGGTGGCACCATCTGCCACGACGGATCGCTGCCGTCGCGGAGGATCTTGCTCGCCAGGCCCTCGCGGTCGATCGAGAGCGACAGTGCCTTGCGCACGCGGACATCATCCAGCGGCGGCTTTGCCGTGTTGACCACGAGGTAGCGGATGCCGAGCGACGAGGTCATGTGCAAGGCGTCGGGCAGGTTCTCCCGAAGCCAGGCGAGGCGATTGGGGGAGGTGTCGAGGATGATGTCGAGCTCGCCGGCGCGGAAGCGCAGCTCGGCCGTGTCGCGGTCGGCGACCGGGTGGTAGTAGACCTCGTCGATCTTCGTCTGGGCCGCCTCGCGGTAGTTCACGTTCCGCACGAGCCGGTAGTAGGTATTGGCGACGCGCTCGACCAGCATGTAGGCACCGTTGCCGACGATCTTGCCGGGCTTGGTCCACTCGCTGCCGTACTTCTCGATGGCATGGCGCGGCACCGGTGCGGTCGGGAAGCCGGCGAGGATGTCGGTGAAGTAGGGCGTCGGGGCTTCCAGCTGCACCTTCAGCGTCAGTGGATCGACGGCCGTGACGCCAAGCGTGTCGACGGCCTTCTGCCCGCGCGTGATCGCCGTGGCGTTCTTCACCGGGAACAGCGTGCCCGCGCCGCGCAACGCGTTCTTCGGGTCGAGGATCCGCTTCCACGAATAGATGAAGTCGGCGCTCGTCAGTGGCGTGCCGTCGGACCACTTCAGGCTCTTCCGCAGTTTGAAGGTATAGGTGAGACCATCGTCGGAGCGGGTGTACGACTCGGCAACACCCGGCACGAGCTTGCCGTGCCGATCGACCGTCATCAGGCCCTCGAAGAGTTCGTACATCAGCGCACCAGCCGTGTTGCCGATCGCTGCCTGCGGATCGAGCGTCGGCGGCTCGTTGGCCGTGCCCCGGTGCAGGACCGACTTGGCCGTCGCCGTCAGCGGGCCGAGCGCGAGAACGACCAGCAAGGCAGCCAGCAGGAACCGGGCAGCCGGTGGGCGGGAGGTCCGGGCCGGGAACAGGGTCGAGGTCGGGATCATGGTCGTGCGTTTCCTCATGGTGGTCATGTTAGCATTACCACATAATCACAGTATCGGCCAAGGTGACGCAGGGGGCAACGATGAATGCGGCTTTTCTCGAGGCTTGCCGGGGCGAGCCTGTCGACCACACGCCCGTCTGGATGATGCGCCAGGCCGGGCGGTTCATGCCGGGCTTCGCCACCTTCCTGAAGCGCATGGATTTCCTCGCGATGTGCCGCACGCCCGAGGTGGCCGCGGCAGTCACGATCGAGCCGGTGGACGTGCTCGGCGTCGATGCCGCGATCCTGTTCTCCGACATCACGACCACGGTCGTGCCGATGGGCATGGAACTCGCCTACGCGGAGAAGCGCGGGCCGTACTTCCCCGAGCCCCTGCGCACGGATGCCGCCATCGAGCGCCTGCGGGTGCCCGACGCGGATGACGATGGCCTTGCCTTCGTCCACGACACGGTACGGATCGTCACGCGCGAGCTGGCTGGCCGGGCGCCGTTGATCGGCTTCGCGGGCGGGCCGTTCACGATGGCCGCCTTCATGATCGAAGGCGCGATGGGCCACAACTACTTCGAGCTGCGCCGGCAGGCATTCACCAACCGGGTATCGTTCGAGCTCCTGATGGACAAGCTCCGTCGACACACCGCGAACTACCTGCGGGCCCAGGCACAGGCGGGTGCCCACGCGCTGATGATCTTCGATTCCTTCGCCGGCGTGCTGGGTCCGCATGATTTCCGCGAGATCAACCTGCCGCACGTCAAACGGCTGATTGCCGACATCAAGCCGACCGGGGTGCCCATCATCTACTTCGGCCTGGGCGCCAGGGGATACCTCGACCAGCTTCGCGACTGCGGCGCCGACGTGATCGGCATCGACGCCGGCATCCGGCTCGACCACGCGATCGGCATCCTCGGCAAGGAAGTCTCCGTGCAGGGCAACCTCGAGCCCTTCGTGATGCTGCAGGACCGGCAGCAGATCGGCGCGCGCGTCGGCGAAGTGCTTAAGTACGGCAGGGCTGCCCGCGGGCACATCTTCAACCTCGGCCATGGCGTGCCGCCGGGCGCGACGGTGGACCAGGCCAGGATGCTCGTGGATGCCGTGCACGAGCAGAGTGTCGCCGGCCACCGGGGAGCAACACCTGGCCAGTAACGCCGATTCACGACCGAAGCTGCTCCACGGCGCGGAAGGCGCAACCATCCGCTCGCTGATGATCCCCATGCTGCTGGGGATGATCGCGATGATCGCCTACAACCTGGCCGACGTTTATTTTGTCTCCCGGCTCGGCACGCGCGAGCTGGCCGCGATCAGCTTCACCTATCCGGTGGTCTTCTTCATCGGCGCGATCACCGTGGGCTTTGGCCACGGCACCTCGTCGGTGTGTTCGCGGCTGTATGGCGCGAACCGGACCGACGACGTGGGCCGGGTCACGGTCCATGCGATCCTGCTCGCCCTGCTGACCAGCATCACGCTGGTGGCGATCGGCATTGCCACGATCGACCCGCTGTTCCGGATGCTGGGCGCCGATGACACCACGCTGCCCATCATCCACGAGTACATGCGGATCTATTACCTCGGCGTTGCCTTCAACGTCGGACCGCTGATCGCCAATCCGGTGCTGCGCGCCTCGGGGGATGCGAAGACGCCGGCCCGGATCATGATGCTGGCGGCGGCGATGAACATCGTGCTGGACCCGATCCTGATCTTCGGGCTGCTCGGCGTCCCGCGGCTCGGCATGCAGGGGGCGGCACTGGCTACCGTGATCGCCAATGGCTGCACGATGGTGGTGTCCTTCGTCGCGCTGTATTCGAGGGCCAACGTGGTGTTTCCGCGGACGCCGGCCTTTGGTCTACTGATGGATTCCTGGCGGCGGATCCTGCATGTGGGCATCCCGTCGATGACCAGCACGGCGATCGCGCCGGTGACAACGGCCTTCATCACCTACCAGGTGTCGCAGTTCGGCCAGGCGGCCGTGGCCGGCTTCGGCGTGGCCTCGCGCATCGAGAGCCTGTCGCTGCTCGTGCTGATGGCGCTCGGCACGGCCGTCACGCCCTTCGTCGGCCAGAACTTCGGCGCGGGGCGGATGGACCGCGTCAGGAAGGGCGTGACCTGGTGCCAGCAGTTCTCCGTGGGCTATGGCTTGCTGGTCGCACTGGCGTTGCTGATTGCGGCACCGTGGATCGTGGCCGCGTTCACCAGCAACGAGACGGCCACTGCAACCGCACTCCTGCACCTGCGGATCGTGCCGATCAGCTATTTCGCGATCGGCTTCGCGCTGGCGGCCAGCAACTCGTTCAACGCGATCGGCCGGCCCTTGCCCGCGATGGTCATTGCGATGACCCGGACGATCCTCGTCTATGCGCCGCTGGCCTACCTGCTCGCCTGGCTCTTCGGCCTCATCGGCGTGTTCGTGGCCGCATCCATCGCCAACCTGCTGGCCGGGGTGATCGGCTTCATCTGGTATCGCCGGATGTTCGCGGTCGGGGGTGTGCTGGGCGGGTCTCAGCTGCCAACCACGCGGTAGCGCCGCAGCAGCAATGCGGCAACCCATGCCGCGAGACCCGCCACGGCGAACAGCCCGGCCAGTGACGATGCCAGGCGGCGCAGCACGGCGCCGAACGGTTCCTCGACATGGTGGAAGCGCGGGAAGTCCGGGAACTCGGTGCTGGCGAGCGGCTTGTCGAGCAGGAAGCGGACCGTGAAGTAATCGACCCACTCCGTTCGAAATGCCTCGACCTGGCGCGTGAAATCGGCGTACCGCGTGGCACCGGTTCCGGAGACGCCATTGAGCAACCGCTGCATCATGATGGCCGGCGACAGGTACTGGAACGAGCCGACCATCTGTTCCTGGCGCTCGAGCTGGCTGCGAAACCGGTCATGGAGCGGCTGCACGGCCTTTTCGACAGCCTCGTTCTTGGCCATCGCCACCGTGAGGAAGTCGTTGGTCCTGACCTCCGGCGCATACTCCGCGTGGTCGTAGTAGTACTCGCTCAGCGCCTGCATGTATTGCCGCTCGCTCGAGGTCTGCGCGGTGCGCGAGGCCGTGATGAAATCGAAGCGCGAGGGGGCCGGGTAGGCGGTGGTGGCCACGATGCTGACCAGCGTCGGCACCACGATGACCAGCAGCAGCCACGAGCCGGCCAGGATGATGCCGTTGGTCGATGACCGCCGGCCGCAGGCGTTGACGATGGCCGCCAGGCCGAACCAGAAGAGCGCGTAGAGCAGCGTGGCGCCGAGCCACAGGCCAAACCGCAGCCAGGTGTCCGGCGCGTCGAGCCGGCTGCCGACCGCGAGCAGGCTGCCGAGGCCGAACGCCAGCACCACGGCCAGGATGATGCCGAAGCGCGCGGCGACCTTGCCCGCGATCAGCGTACTGGTACGCACCGGGTGGGACAGCACCATCGCCAGCGTGCCGCGCTCGTTCTCCCGCGCCAGCATGTCGTAGGTGATGGCGATGATGAAGATCGGCAGCAGGAAGATCACCACGAAGGCGATGTCAAAGGTGCCGCGCCGGAGGTTGACCGGATTGCCGAGTTCACTCGCCGTGAGCGTGGCGGCAATGCCGGCCGTGGTCACCGGAATGTAGCCGAGCTGGAGGTCGTTCTGCCCGACGCTGAAGGCCGCAAGCCCCGTGGGCGGCAGCACCGCGATGGCCGGTGACTTCAGGCCCACGGAGCCGGCATTCGTCCCCTGGGGAATCGGCCCGCGCGGCGAATGGCTGTACACCGCGATCTGCACCGGCCGGCCGGCGGCGGCCATCCGCTGCTCGTAGGCACCAAGATCGTGCCGGAGCTTGTCGCGGGTGGCGGTTGCCGCGGCCACGACCGCCTGCGCGCCGGCCTGCTGGCGTTTCAGTTCGGCCCGACCGGACCAGGCCCCGACGATCATGGCGGCGGCGAGCAGCAGCATGATCCAGCCGAAGGCGCGCGTTCGCGCGAGGACCCGGGTTTCGTGGCCGACGATGAGTGCGTTCATGGCTGGCTCCGGTGGTGTCGGTGGCTGGCCACGATCAGCGCTCCGGCCGCAGGCGGGACGCGGTCACCGTCGCGAAGATCGTGGCCAGCACGAGCCACAGGCCCAGCAGCAGGAAATCCCCGCGATGGTCCTGGAGTACTTCGTCGAGATCCGGTGGCGAGTAATGGAAGGGCTCGACCATCTTGAACACCGACTCGTCGGCGATCAGCACCATGTCGTTGGCCTCGATGCTGACGCTCGCATCCGCCAGTGCATTCTTGTTGAAGCCGGCCGCCATCACGTTCAGGTAGTTGTTGACCTGGGACACCATCACGCGACGCGCGGCTTCGGCCGCCCGGGCGAAGCGCTGCTGGTGCAGCAGGTCGGTGCCCGCGAGTCCCATCGAGATGGAACCGAGCGCCAGGTCCGGCGAGAACACGCCAAGCCGGTCCTGCAGGCGCTCCTGTTGCCGATAGGCACGGTCCAGCCCGAGGTAATAGTGGTCATAGACGTCGTGGTCCATCTCCTCGAGCTTCTGCATGCTCGCGGAAACCCAATAGACCGGCAGCTGGGATTCGTTGGCCACGCCATATTTCTTAAGCAGCTGCTGCTTGTAGGCCTGCAGTCGCGCGCGGGGCGGCGGGCCGCCGAGACCGGTGATCCGTGACGCCTGCATCGCGGTCTGGAACTCGCCGAGCGACGGGGAGGGATGCACGGCCTTCGAGATCTCGCCTGCCATCCGTGGCATCAGGAAGACGCTGAAGGCCCAGAAGCCGACCAGCGCGATCAGCGCCGTGCGCGGGCTGGCGGAGAGTGCCGAAACGCCGAGCGTGATGAACAGGAAGACCAGCGCATAGGCCAGGTATGCCGCCGCGAGCACGCCGATCCGCAAACCGATGGCATCGCCCGAGGGCGCGATGTCCACCAGCGACAGCGCGATCGCGCCGATGAGCACGCAGGGGACGATCACGAGCCCCGCCGCGGTGCCGATGCCCAGCGCCTTGCCCCAGAGCAGGTCGCGCGGCCGGACACCGATGCTCAACAACTGTTGCAGCGTGCGTCGTTCGCGTTCGCCCGAGAAGGCCGCGAAGCCGAGGAAGATCACCAGCAGCGGCATCAGCACCTGGAGGATCATCGCGCCGCTCAAGTCGCCGAAGCGCGAGATTGCCGAGACGTCGCCGGCCGGCGGGGCCAGGGCCAGGTTCTGCCGGTGGGCTTCGAGGAAGATGAAACTGCCGGCATAGGCCGAGATGCCGCTGTCGAAGAACGAGAGCGGACCGGCTTGCCGGAACGCATAGTTGCCGTAGTGGGCTGCCGCGTGCGGGTTCTTGTCGCCCTGCGTGTAGAACTGGCCGTTGGAGGTGGCCTGGGCCGCGGTTTCCATGGCTGCATAGGCGGCATGGCGTTGCCAGCCGGCGACCAGCGATGCGAGCAGCAGGATGGCCATGATCGCGGCCAGCCAGCCGAAGCGGCCGTCGCGCAGGATCTCGCGCAGCTCCTTGGCAGCGATGGTCAGGATCACGGAGTGGTTGTCCGTGGCCGTTGTCCCGGCCGCCACGCTCACGACATGTGCTCCAGGTAGATGCGCTCGAGGTCCATGTGGGATACGTCGTCGGTGGACATGTCCCGCACCAGCTCGCCATCGCGCATGATGCCGATGCGCGTGCCGGTTTCCTTGGCCCGGAACAGGTCGTGGGTGGCCATCAGGATCGCGGCGCCATCGGCCTGCAGGGATTTCAGCAGCAGCGAGAACTCGTTGCTCGCCTTGGGATCCAGGCCGGAGGTGGGCTCATCGAGCAGCACGGCCCGGGCCTTGCGGGCCAGCGCGATCGCGATGCCGACCTTCTGGCGCATGCCCTTGGAATAGGTGCCGACGCGCTTGTGCTCTGCGCCCGCGGGCAGGGTGGCGCGCCCAAGCAGCTGCACGAGGTCGTCGTCGGCGTATTCGCCGTGCCCGCCGAGCTTCGAGAAGTAGCGCAGGTTCTCGAGGCCGGTCAGGTTGCCATACAACATCACCGTCTCCGGGATGTAGGCGAGCAGCCGCTTGGTCTCGAGCGGGTGCTTCACCACGTCGAGGCCGCCGACCAGGGCCGTGCCGGCGCTCGGCTCGATGAAGTTCAGGAACAGGTTGATCGTGGTGGTCTTGCCGGCGCCGTTGGCGCCGAGCAGGCAATAGATCTCGCCCGGCTGGATGCCGAGATCCAGTCCTTTCAGGGCCTCGTGCGTGCCGTAACGCTTGACGAGCTGTCGTGCCTCGAGCATCCGGATCTCCCCGCCCGGTCATCATGTCGACATGATGATAGGGGGGCAGCGGCGTTTGCTCAAGGCATGGATTTTTCGTCGTCAGCCGGCATCCGGGGCCACGGCGGCCGGCAGGCCGGTGAGGTAGGTCGGGTACTTGAACTCGACGCCGAGTTCGGACTGCAGGCGCTCGCACCGGAGCCGCTTGCTCGCCAGTTTGCGGCGCAGCTCGGCTTCCGCATGACGTACCCTGGCGGCCTCCAGGCTGATGATGGGTGGTCGCGGAAGCTTGTTCAAGTCAGCGGAAAGATTGGCAAATTCAGAGG
>CAZMVP010000023.1:0-7845 GCA_964569355.1 uncultured Chromatiaceae bacterium
TTGGACAGGCCGGTCTTGCGCCGCCGGTCCCGCAACGCCGCGAGATCGATGGTTGCGTTCGCTACCATGGATTCGCCGCCGGATGCGGCCTCGACCATCACCTGGCCGTAGTAGTCGACGATCTTGGACATGCCGGTCGTCGAGGCAGCCGGCACCGGACAGTGGGTGAGGGCGGCCGAGTTGGCTGAAACCACGTAGGCCATGTTCTCCGCGGCCCGGGCCCGCCGGCCGATTTCCTTGGTCGTGGACACCGGGCTGCCGATTTCGCTCGAGGGATGGACGAAGACCTCGGCACCACGCATCGCCGCCATGCGTGCGATCTCCGGATACTGGATCTCCTCCGAGGCGATGGCCGCCAGCCGGCCGATCGGCGTGTCCGCCACCGGAAACACGCCATCGATCCCGTAGATCCCGACATAGCGATCCCAGACGTCGTAGGGCGTGGCCCCCGAAAGCGAAATCATTCGCCGATAACGCAGGACCGTCTCGCGGTTCGGTGCAATGATGAAACAGTTCTGGAAATAGAGTTCCGGGAAATGCGGGTCCACCTCGTAGGCATTGCCTGCCAGGTAGACATCGTTGCGTTCGGCGATGCCGGCGAGCTCCCGGTACTCGGGTCCATCGATCTCGAGCGCCGCCTTGTCCTGCCACACCGGCACGGACTCGCCCATCGGGAAGCCGGTCAGGAAGTATTCCGGCAGCACGACGAGCCTGATCTCGCTGCCGCTGTACTGGCGGGCAAAAGCTTTGCTGGCGGCCACCGAGGCGCCGACGTGGGCCAGGTTTTCAGCCATGCGCTTTCGGGCGCTGGCACGGTCCGGGCAGTCGTTGACGCAAGCCGTCACCAGCTGCAATGCGAGGGCCCCGTAGCGTTCGATCGTGGTCGTCGTCGTGGTCACGGGGGACGATGCCGGATCCTGATTTTGCATGTTCATGGAGCGGCATTGTTCCACTTCCGGCGCGGCTTTGGCCAACCGTTTTGCCAGGCCGCGACATCAGGGCAAGTCCCCCTTGCGGCAGATGGCCTCTATGTATAATCCTCAGCCGCATGAAACCGACCAATACCAGGAATCCCGCCTACTTCCACAAGGTCGTGGACTGCCAGTGGGCGTGTCCGGCGCACACCGACGTGCCGGGCTACATCCGGCTGATCGCCCAGGGCCGCTTCACCGACGCCTTCATGTTGAACCGCGAGACCAACGTGTTTCCCGGGATCCTCGGCCGTGTCTGCGATCGTCCCTGCGAGCCGGCCTGCCGTCGGCACCGCGTCGAGGAAAAGCCGGTCGCGATCTGCCGGCTGAAGCGGGTTGCCGCCGACCTTGCCGATGACTACTCCGATCTGCTGCCGAAGGCGCCGGCCGTCAGGAACGGCAAGCGCGTGGCCTGCGTCGGCGCCGGACCCGCATCCCTCGTCGTTGCCAACGATCTCGTGCCGGTTGGATATGAAGTTGTGATCTTCGAGGGCCTGGACGTGGCGGGCGGCCTGATGCGCTCGAACATCCCGTCGTTCCGCCTGCCGACCGAAGTGCTCGATCGCGAGATCAGCGACATCATCGGCATGGGAGCCGAGCTCCGGCTCGGTTCCCGCGTCGACAGCATGAAGCAGCTGCTGGCGGAGAAGTTCGACGCCATCTTCGTCGGCACCGGTGCGCCGAAGGGCAAGGAGCTCAAGCTGCCCGGCCGGCATGACGATCCGGCCCACGTGCACATCGGCATCGAGTGGCTGGAATCCGTGGCCTTCGAGCACGTGAAATCGATCGGCCGGAAGGTGCTGATCATCGGTGTCGGCAACACGGCGATGGACTGCTGCCGCACCTCGCTGCGGCTTGGTGCCGATGACGTCAAGGTGGTTGCCCGCAAGCCCCGGCAGTTCTTCAAGGCTTCGCCATGGGAGCTCGACGATGCCGAGGAAGAGCGCGTCGAGATCGTGATCAACCGGTCGCCGAAGGCCTTCGTCACCGAGGGCGGCCGATTGAGGGGCATGCTCTTCGACATCATGGAGTACGACTTCGACGCCAGTGGCCGGATCACGGCCGAGCGCGTCGTTGGCGAGGAAACCCTGCCGGCCGACGACATCGTGCTGGCCATCGGCCAGGAAAATGCCTTTCCCTGGATCGAGCGGGACATCGGCATCGAGTTCGGCAAGTGGGACGTGCCGGTCGTCGACGAACAGACCTTCGAGTCCACGTTGCCGGGCGTGTTCTTCGGCGGGGACTCGGCCTTTGGCCCGAAGAACATCATCTGGGCCGTCGAACACGGGCACCAGGCGGCGATCTCCATCCACAAGTACTGCCAGGGCGAGGACGTCCGCGAGCGCCCGCCCTACGGCATGAAGCTCGAGCCGGCCAAGATGGGCCTGCATGAGTGGGCCTACAGCAACAACTACGACGAGTCGAAGCGCCGGCAGATGCCGCATGTCGACCTGAAGGAGCGCTTCCGGAAACTCGACGTGGAAGTCGAGCTCGGGTTCACTGCCGAGCAGTTCGCCACGGAAGTCGAGCGCTGCCTGAACTGCGACATCCAGACGGACTTCACCGCGAAGCTCTGCATCGAGTGCGATGCCTGCATCGATGTCTGCCCGGTCGATTGCCTGACGATCACCGCGAACGGCACCGAGGAAGAACTGCGGGCCCGGCTGACCGCGCCGTCGAAGAACCTGAGCCAGGCGCTGTATGTGTCCGAGCCGCTGAAGCAGACCGGCCGGGTCATGGTCAAGGACGAGGACCTGTGCCTGCATTGCAGCCTGTGCGCGGAGCGCTGCCCGACTGCCGCCTGGGACATGCAGCTTTTCACGCTGCTCAATCCCAAGGCCATCGACGAAGTGGAGAACCCGGCCCCCGGAAAGCGGCGGTTCGGTACCTGAAGCACGCCGCCCCCGAGAACCACGTTCCCGAGAACCACACAATGAGCACCACAGTTCCGCGCCAGGGCCAGCGTCCGGGCGACAACGACTTCACGCTGAAGATCGCCAACGTGAACGGCACCGGGTCTGCCAGCGCGAACTCGATGCTGATGAAGTCGCTGTTCCGGATGGGCATCCCGGTATGCGGGAAGAATTATTTCCCGTCCAACATCCAGGGACTACCCACGTGGTACGAGATCCGGGTGAGCGCCGCGGGCCACCTGGCTCGTTCCGGCCGCGTGGACCTCATGGTCGCCATGAATGCCGAGACCTACCGCAGGGACCATGCCGAAGTGGCCCCGGGCGGCTACCTGATCTACGACTCCACCTGGCCGCGCAGCGATATCTTCAACCGGACCGACATCCAGATCCTCGGCGTGCCGCTGTCACGGATCTGCAACGAGAATTTCGACAGGGCCAGGGCCCGCATCCTGATGAAGAACATCATGTATGTGGGGGTGCTGGCCGCGTTGCTGGACCTCGACATGCAGGTGATCAAGCAGCTCCTCAACGAGCAGTTTGCCGCCAAGGCGAGCCTGCTGGAGGCCAACCAGAAGGCCATCGACCTGGGTCACGCGTGGGCCAGGGAGCACCTGGACTGCCCGCTGCCGTTCCGGGCGCGGACCCTCGACAAGACCCGTGGCCACATCATGATCGACGGCAACACCACGGCGGCCCTGGGCTGCCTGTATGCCGGCGCCACGGTGGGGGCCTGGTATCCGATCACGCCGTCGACCTCCGTGATGGATTCCTTCAAGCGGTTCTGCGAGCGGTATCGCAAGGATCCGCAAACGGGCCATGCCAACTATTGCATCATCCAGGCCGAGGACGAGTTGAGCGCGATCGGCATGGTGCTCGGTGCAAGCTGGAACGGCGCACGCGCCTTCACGCCGACCAGCGGACCCGGCATCTCGCTCATGAACGAATTCCTGGGCTATGGCTACTTCACCGAGATCCCGGCCGTGCTGATCGACGTGCAACGCTGCGGTCCGTCGACAGGCATGCCGACCAGGACCCAGCAGGCCGACATCCTGTCTTGCGCCTATGCCTCGCATGGCGACACCCGCCACGTGCTGCTGTTCCCGGCGGACCCGGGCGAAGCATTCGAGCACGCCGTCAAGGCCTTCGATCTCGCCGAGCGCCTGCAGACGCCGGTCATCATGCTCACCGACCTCGACATCGGCATGAACGACTGGATGTGCCGCGACCTGACGTGGGATGACAGCTACGTGCCCGATCGAGGCAAGGTGCTGACCGCCGACGAGATCGCCGCCCTGCCGAAGTTCAATCGCTACCTCGACGTCGATGGCGACGGCATTGCCGCCCGCACGCTGCCCGGCACGCACCCGAAAGGCGCCTATTTCACCCGCGGCTCCGGCCACAACATGTACGGCGCCTACACCGAGGATGCCGCCGAGTACCAGGCCGTGGTGGATCGCCTGCGCCGGAAGTTCGACACGGCGAAGGAATTGATGCCGGCGCCGGAAGTGCAGGTTGCCGACAAGTGCCACCGCGGCTTTCTGACCATCGGCTCCTGCGACCATGCCGTGAAGGAGGCCAGGGCCCAGCTCGCCGATGCCGGCGTCAGCCTGAACTACATGCGGGTCAAGGGCTTCCCCTTCGGCCAGGCGATCCAGGACTACCTCGACCGCCACGAACGCATCTACGTGGTGGAACAGAATCGCGACAGCCAGCTCCGCAGCCTGCTGCTGCTCGAGATGCGGGTGGACCCGGCGAAACTCGTGTCGGTGCTGCACTACGACGGGCTGCCGATCCTGGCCCGCTCGGTCGTCGATGCCGTGAATGCGGACCTGGCCCGGGAGAAGGCGGCATGAGCTACATCAAGAAGCCGAAAGCCGCGCATCCCGACCTGCCGCGGAACGACCTGAACCTGACCGTCCGCGACTACGAAGGCGCGATGTCGACGCTCTGCGCCGGCTGTGGCCATGATTCGATCACGGGCGCCATCATGCAGGCGGCGTTCGAGCTGTCCATCGAGCCGCACCGGATGGCGAAGCTCTCCGGCATCGGCTGCTCGTCGAAGACCCCGGCGTACTTTGCCAGCGCCTCGCATGGCTTCAACACGGTGCATGGGCGGATGCCGTCCGTGGCGACCGGTGCCAATGCCGCGAACAAGGAACTGCTGTACATCGGCGTGTCCGGTGACGGGGACTCCCTGTCGATCGGGCTCGGCCAGTTCCTGCACGCGGCACGCCGCAACCTGAACATGGTGTACCTGCTCGAGAACAATGGCGTCTACGGGCTGACCAAGGGCCAGTTCTCCGCCTCGGCCGACGTGGGCTCGAAGGCCAAGAAGGGCGACATCAATCAGCAGCCGCCGATCGATCCGGCCCTGACGCTGCTGGCAACGGGTGCGACCTTCATCGCCCGCAGCTTTTCCGGCGACCGCCAGCAGCTCGTGCCGCTCATCAAGGCCGGCATGAAGCATCGCGGGTTCGCGGCCATCGACGTGATCTCGCCCTGCGTTACCTTCAACGACCACGAGGGATCGACCAAGAGCTACGAGTTCACCCGCAAGCATTCGATGACGGCCATCTACACGGACTTCGTGCCGCCGGCCGAGGAAATCCGCGCCGAATACAATGCCGGCGAGGCGATGCCGGTGCAATTGCATGATGGCAGCCGGATCGTGCTCCGCAAGGCCGACGGCGCCTACGACCCCACCGACCGGGCCGCCGCCTTCGCCTACCTGCAACAGCGCCAGCAGGCCGGCGAAATCGTCACGGGCCTCCTGTACATCGACGAGACCAAGCCGGACATGCACGAACTGGCCAACACGCCCGCCGGGCCGCTCGGCACGCTGCCGTTTGCTGCCGTCTGCCCCGGCAGCAAGATACTGGCCTCGCTGCAAGACCGCTTCCGCTGACGGAACTGACCGGACGGTGCTCCGCAGGCTAGGTGCCGTCAGCTACCACGTCGCGCGCCGGATCGTCGTCGGTACCATTGGCGGCACGGTGGTCCTCGTGGGCATCGTGCTGCTGGTGACGCCCGGGCCTGGCGTCCTCATCATCGCCGCGGGCCTTGCCATACTCGCGATCGAGTTCGCCTGGGCGCGAGTGTGGCTTTCCAGGATCCGCGACAGTGTCACGCCGGAGGGGCGCAAGGCCCTGCAGGAGCATGTGCGGGGCCTGTGGGCCCGGTGGCTCGGACGGAGCAAGCCGGGCGGCTGAAGCA
Organism: uncultured Chromatiaceae bacterium; assembly: GCA_964569355.1. Classification (GTDB taxonomy): domain Bacteria; phylum Pseudomonadota; class Gammaproteobacteria; order Steroidobacterales; genus SHZI01. Next base: position 6,098 of record CAZMVP010000023.1, read on the forward strand.
GGGTCTGCTCGCACGTTACTCGTGTCGAAGCGCGCGGACAGGATCCATCCGCGCGGCACGCAGCGCCGGCCAGCTGGCAAAGGCCAGGTTGAGCGCGATGGCGAGTACCAGCGCAAGCCAGGCGTTGCCGGCGTCGATGACCAGCGGCAGGCCCACCTGGCTGGCAATCACGGCGGAAGCGAGCAGGCTGGTCGCGAGCCCCAGCAGCGCACCCAGGGTCGCGAGCAAGCCGGCCTCCGCCGCGAACTGGAAGTAGATGTCGGGCGCCGTGGCACCGAGGGCGCGCCGAGTGCCGATCTCCCGAGTGCGGTCCCGCACCGTGATCCAGGCGATGGCCAGGATGCCGAGCCCGGCCACGGCCAGCCCGCTTCGACCGATCCAGCGGACCAGGAACGAAAGGCGATCGGCCGAGGCCAGCTGCGTAGCGATCAGGTCGGTCTGGCTCTGCACGCGGAAGTCATCGGGCCGATAGCTGGACATGCGATGGCGCTCGCGGAGGAGCGCGGTGATCTCGCGCGAGGCAACCGGCATGCGGGGTGGACCGTCTACTTCAAGCAGGATGGCGGCGTAGTAGTCCACGTTCAGCAACCGGCGCATTGCCGTGTTGAGGGGGACGTAGACCTGGCCGTCTTCGTTGCTGCCATCGAGCCCCTGGCCGCGCTCGCCGAGCACCGCGACTACCTCGAAAGGCACCCGATTGATGAACAGCCGCCCGCCCACCGGTGAGCTTGTGCCATAGAGATCCCGGGCCACGGCAGCGCCAAGTACCGCGACCCGGGCCGAGCGTTTCTCGTCCTCTGCCGTGTACAGGCTGCCGTCTGCCGGCGCCCAGGATCTCATGTGGAACCAGGCCGGTTCCACGCCGGCGACCGGGGCCACTTTCGACAGGTAGCCGGCCTTGAGCCGCATCGAGCCCGCAACACGCGCCGATGACCGGACGATACCGGCAGTTTCCCGCCGGATGGTCGCGTAGTCGGCGGGCGTCAGGGTCGTGACGAGGGTGCCGGTACGGGCCCGGCCGGCCACGGCCCGGCTCTGCCCGGCACTGATCGTCAGCACATTGGTACCGAGTCGCCGGATCTGGGTGAGTACCTGCTCGCGGCCACCGGAGGCATAGTTCACGGAGACGGTGGCGCCGGCCACGCCGAGCGCCGCACAGAGGACCACGAGGCCCGAGCGAAGCTTGTGGCGCCAGGCCTGGCGGAGGATGCCGGGCCAGAGGCGCCACCAATGGCCCGTCACGAACGGAGGGCCTGGATCGGATCCACATTGGCTGCGCGCCAGGCGGGCTGGAGTCCGAAAACCAGGCCGATCAGCATCGAGAGGCCAACCGCGCCGGCCATCGGGCCCCACAGGAAGGCCGGCGGCAACTGCTGTTGATGCGCCGCCACCGCGGCGCCGGCCATGCCGAGCAGCACGCCGACGATGCCGCCCAGCGCGGACACCAGGGCCGCTTCGACGAGGAACTGCCGCAGGATGTCGCCTCGCGTGGCGCCAACGGCACGCCGCACGCCGATTTCACGGCGTCGCTCGGAGACCGCGATCAACATCAGGCTCATGATCACGACCCCGCCGATCAGGGTGGCCATCACGGCGATGCCGGCCAGCACCGTGGACAGTGTCGTGTCCACTTCCTGCACCCGCTCCATCGCTGCCCTGGGATTGCTGATCGTGAAGTTGTCCTCCACCGGCGGCACGATGCCATGCCGTTCGCGCAGGAGGGCAGTGATGGCAGCCACGGTCGCCGC
>CAZMVP010000023.1:7945-16307 GCA_964569355.1 uncultured Chromatiaceae bacterium
ATGGCATCCGCATCACCGAACTTCAGCGTCGGTTCCACGGAGGTCAGCGACGGCATGCCGCGGCTGCTGGCTGACCCCGGCCGGATATTGACCTGGTCGAAGGTCCCCACCATGCGCTTGAACTGGCGCATGGTTTCCTGGCGGGTGGCCTCGCCCACGGAGGCCATGGCCACCAGCGATGCAATGCCCACCGCCACGCCGAGCAGCATGAACAGGCTCCGCAACGGGTTGCGGCGCAGGCTGCGGAAAGCCTGGGCGAGTGTCCTCGCCCAGCTCATCGGCGGTTTGCTCCGATGGCGGTTGCCGATCCGGGCGGCGGTTCCTGCCGGCGATCAGAGGCAAGGATGCCGTCCTTGATCTGCAGCTCCCGCGCGGCACGGGCGGCGACCCGCTCGTCGTGGGTGACAAGGACGACCGTGAGCCCCTCGCGGTTCAGGCCGGCGAGCAGGTCCATGATGGAGTCGCCGGCCGCGGTATCCAGGTTTCCGGTGGGCTCGTCGGCGAGCAGCAGGGGAGGGTTGTTCATCAGCGCCCGGGCAATCGCCACGCGCTGCTGTTCGCCGCCGGAGAGTTCGGTGGTGAAGTGCCCCGATCGCTCTCCGAGGCCAACCCGTTCCAGCAGCGCCAGGGCCCTGCCGCGATCCACGTCCCCGCCGCCGTAAAGGGCCGGCACTTCCACGTTCTCCACGGCCGTGGTCCGGGGCAGCAGGTTGAAGGACTGGAAGACGAAACCGATGCGGTGCGCGCGTACCGCCGACCGCTCGCGGTCGGTATAGCGCGACACATCCTCGCCCGCGAGGCGGTAAGTTCCGCTGGTTGGCGTGTCGAGGCAGCCCAGGATGTTGAGCAGGGACGACTTGCCGGAGCCTGATGAGCCGCGAATGGTGACGAATTCGCCGGCTTCGATGCGGCAACTGATGTCACGCAGGGCGGGCACGGGCGTGCCATCCTCGCGCCGGTAGGTCCTTGCCACGTGTTCGATTTCGATCATGGGATATCCCCGGCGCCGACCGGCAGCGGGCCGAGCAGCACGCGGTCGCCGGCAGCGACTCCGTCGCGGATTTCGGTAAACCGCGTGTCGCGCGTGCCGACGGAGACGGACCGGCGCTGCAACTGGCCGTTCTTCTCGACCCACACATGACGTCCCGAGTCGTCCCTCTGGATGGCCGCGCTCGGCAGCACGAGCGCCTGCCGCTCCGCGGTACGGATGGAGACATTCGCTGTCATGTCGGGCTTGAGCCGTGCCTTCGACGACTCCGTGGGCGAAGCGATGCTGATCATCACCTCGAAGTTCACCACGCCCGAGATGATGGTGCCCTTGGGCGCTATGCGCAGCACCCGCCCGCTGAATTCGACTGCCGGGAAGGACTCGACCGTGAAGGTCACCGGATTCCCCACCGCGACGTTGCCGATGTCCGTTTCATCCACCATCGCAATCAGCTCCAGTGCTCCATCTTCGATGATGGTGGCAAAGGTCGGCGTGCTGAAGCTGGCCGCCACGGTTTCGCCTTCCTGGGTGCTGACCGATGCGACCGTGCCGGTGATCGGGGAGCGGATCACGGCGTAGTTGAGGTCGGTCTGGACCACGGCTGCATCACGCCGGGATTTCTCGAGTTGTGCCCGCGCCTCGCCGACGGCCAGCTCCTTGTCCTCCACGTCCGAGCGTGCCACGAGGCGCTGGCGGTCCAGCCGCCTGACGCGGTCGAGCTCCACTTCGGTCCGCTTCAGCTCCTGCGCGGCAACGGCAATCTGCGCCCGGGCCTGGGCCAGCCTGGCCTCCAGGGGCCGCGCGTCGATCGTCGCAATGACATCGCCCTTGCGGACCCTGGAGCCCACGACCACATTGAGTTTTTCGACGATGCCGGAGAGTTGCGCACCCACGCGCACCTCGCCGCCAACCCTCGTGCGCAGGATGCCGGTGGCGAGCACGGTGGCGGCGACGTTCCGCCTTTCAGGCGTGACGAACGTGCGCTCCGCGGTGGCAGAGTCCCGCGTAGCGAGGCTGGTCCATCCCCACCACGCGCCGGCAGCGGCGAGGAGGATCGCAGCGCCGCACGCAATGGCAACCGCCGGTTTCACTACTGCCGCTCGTAGACCATGACCATCGGCGGCTTGGTGCCACGCGTGGTCGTGACACTCATCGTGCTGCCGTCGGCGGAAAGTTCCCGGGTCTCGACCTTGCGGATCGTCTTGCCGGGTATCGCGCTGGGCTCGGTCCAGGTGACGACCAGCTTCGTGCCCTCCCATCCGGCAACCGTGTCGGCATGGCCGCCCATCGGGCCTTCATTGCTGACCGTCTTGCCGCCAAGGTCGTAGGTGACCGTGCGCCCGCTCGTCTTGCCCATGAATTCCGCCGAGGACTGGATCGTCATTGCCCGGGTGGTCTGGATGATCTTCACGGTTTCCTTGACGGCGGACATCATGCCGAGGTTCTCGCCCTTCTTCGTGTTCAACACCCAGGTACCCGAAAAATCGGGCGGGTTGGCGGCCAGCACGGGCGCGATGCCGGAACACATCAGTACAAGTGCCAGCAGTGGGGTACAGGCGCGTCGCAGTTGCAGTATCGTCATGGTGGCTCTCCTGTGTGAAGGCGTCATGCCGGGGGGCCGTGTGCCTCGGCCGTCGGTTGTTCTGCGCGAAGAAGCAGGGTCGTTCGGCCGGCCGGCGCGGCAAGGTGGTTCATGGCACGGTCCAGCCAGGCCAGCTCGGCCTCGAGAAGGCTCAGTGCATGATCCGCAGCCAGGGATCGGGCGGCGATCCGCTTGCCGTGCGGTTCGCCGGCGAGGTGCTCCAGCTCGTCGACGATCTCCAGCTGAAGGGATTCAATGGTCCGGCGGCGCCTGGCCAGCAGCCGGCGTCCTTCCCTGGCGGGCAGCCACGGGAGGTAGGCAGCGGCCACCTGGAAGGTTGTCTGGCTGGCATCGTAGGTGCTCAGCGCATGCCGCAACAGTTCCTCGAAGATCTCCCTGCCCTTCGGGGCCAGGGCAAACACCAGCCGCTCCCCGCGGCGTCCCCGTGCGCCGCCTTCCGCATGGACCTTTACCGCCCCTTGCGCAGCCAGGCGATGCAGCAGGTGATAGAGGGTCGGCTTCTTGAAGTCCGCATATAGGGTGCCGTGCGCGGCGAGGATGCGGTGCAGCTCGTAGCCATGCTTCGGGCCGGCCTGGAGCAGGCCCAGCACCATCAGTGTGCGGACGTCGCCGGGGGTCCTGTTGCTCATAGTCCATTCGGACTATACGGATCCTGCCCGTTATAGTCCATCTGGACCAAGGGGCAGAATGCCACACGCTTGTGGCGCCGCATCCCACCTGTTAGCGTCCCGCGTTCCCATGCGGGCAGGACACCGGCGGAAAGGGCCGTTGCTGATGCAAATCCATATCATTCTTGAACCAGATCTCCCGGCCAACGAGCTCCGCGAGCTTGGCCTGCTCGCCGAATCACAGGGCATTGCCGGGTTGTGGGTGCAGAACTACGCGACCGCCGGCGACGCCTTCATGAATCTCGTCCCGCTGGCGCAGGCCTCGAGCCGCATCCGGCTCGGGGTCGTGATCGTCAGCCCGCAGGAGGCCCATCCGCTGAAGATCGCGACCTCGTTGCTCACGTTGAACGAGTTCTCGCGCGGACGCGCCATGGTGGCGCTGGGTCGTGGCGGCGAATGGCTGGGGGCGATCGGCGGCCAGTACAGTCCGAACGTCCAGGCCTTGCAGGAGGCCATCACGATCGTCCGGCATGCAGCCCGCGGCAAGGGACGGGCGAAGCATGGCTTCAGCGTGCCGGGCAAGCATTACCGGGCGCAGTATTTCCGCACGCCATGGGTGACCGTGGACCAGCCGGCGCTGGTCTATGCCGGCGTGACCCGGGATCGCATGCTGGCCATGGGCGCGCAGACGGCCGACGGCGTGATGCTGGCGGATCTTGGTCTGCCGCGCGTGGCGGCCGACCGGGTCAGGGTGATCCGCGAGGCGCTCTCGGCGGGCAACCGGCCTGCCGGCGAGCTCAAGATCAGCAACTTCGTCGGCTGGCACGTGAAGGAGGATCCGGCGGCCGTGGCCTTCGAGGCGCGGCGCGAACTCGTGATCCGCGCCTGGCTGGTGCGCGACTGGCTCGCGCACTTCCTGACGCCCGAGGAGAACGAGATCGTCCAGAAGAACAAGCAGGCCTTCATCAACACCTACCGGGAACGCAAGGGCACGGTCGAAGGCGTGCCGGAGGCAATCATCGAAAAGCTGATCGGCGGGCTCACGATCACCAGCACGGCCGACCGCATGGATGAACCGCTCCAGCGCCTGCGCGACTTCGCCGCCGCGGGACTCGACGAGATCTGCCTCCGGCTGCACGATGACCCGGCGGATTCGATCCGCATCATCGGCCGGCACGTGATCCCGAAGTTCCCGTCCGCAACCTGACGCCGGCCCGTCCGGCATCAACCAGACATGCAGCTCGACCTGATCCAGACGGTGGCCTTTGCCGGCCTGGCGCTGTTCGCGGGGCATGGTCTGCGCCGGGTCATCCCGGTGCTTGCCAGGCTCAATGTCCCGGCGCCGGTGATCGGCGGCCTGCTGGTGTCCATCGCGGTGCTCGTCGCACGGACCTGGGGGCTGCCGCTGCCGGAGTTCGACACGACCCTGCAGAAGCCGCTCATGATCGCGTTCTTCACCTCGATCGGCTTTGCGGCGAGCCTCAAGCTGTTGCGTGTCGGTGGTCCGCAAGTTGCGGTGTTCCTCGCGATCGGCAGCATCTTTGCGGCGGTCCAGAACCTGGCGGGGGCCGGGGTGGCGAGCCTCTTCGGCCTGCCTCCGCTCTTCGGCGTGCTGGCCGGGTCCGTCACGTTGACCGGCGGCCCGGCGACCGGCCTGGCGTTCGCGCCGCTCTTCGAGCAGGCGGGCATCGAGGGGGCCGCGGCAATTGCCATTGCCACCGCCATGGCCGGCATCGTGATCGGCGGACTGGTGGGCGGACCGGTCGCGACCTGGTTCATCGAACGCTATAGCGTGCATGGGCCGCGGCGCCAGCCCGGCGCACCGCGGCCAGAGGCCATCGACATCCAGCCTGCCGACCCGCCCCCGCACGCGGCGAGCGACGACGAGTCAGCCGCGGCCCACGATGCGCTGAAGGCGCTGGTCATCGTGCTGGCGGCGATGTGGGTCGGCGAATGGATCAGCGCGTTGATCGGCGCTGCTGGCCTCACGCTGCCGTCGTACATCGGCGCGATGATCGCCGCGGCCGCGATCCGCGCCATCGACGACTACACCGGCTGGATTGGCCTGGCCCACCGCACGATCGACACGCTGGGCGCGATCGCGCTGTCGCTGTTCCTCGTGATGGCGCTGATGACCCTCGACCTGACGCAGCTCTCCGGCCTCGCCGTGCCGTTGATCGCGATCCTCGCGGTGCAGATCGTGCTGGTGGCCGCGGCCTGCTGGCCGGTGTTCAGGTTGATGGGCCGCGACTACGACGCGGCCGTGATGAGCGGTGGCTTCGTCGGGTTCATGCTCGGCACCACCGCCAATGCGATGGCCGTGATGCGCACGCTGGTCGAGCGCTTCGGCTCCGCACCCCGGGCCTTCCTCGTCGCGCCGCTGGTCGGCACGTTCTTCATCGATTTCGCCAACGCGCTGATCATCACCGTGTTCCTGAACGTGCTTTCCTGAGTCGTGTCTCGGGCGGCGAGCAGGCAATGTGCCGGACCATGCCGATGAAAGTCACGAGCCACGCCGCCAGCGCCACCACGAACATGGTCGGCGGCAGGAAGCTCAGGAAGTCGAACTTCATCGCGATGATCATCTGGTGGGTGCAGGCGCCGTACATGCCGAGCGGAAACACCGCGCCCCAGTACAGCGGGTCGTATTGCAGCGGGAAGCGCTTGTACACGTGGCGCCACACCCCGAGGATCAGCAGCATCGGGATCCACCACGTGCCGGTGGCCCAGTAGAACACCGTGAAGCCCTTGATGAATGGCAGCAGCGACTGCAGGTAGGGTGCATCCGGCGCGTTCATGATCAGCCTGGTGCCGGCCAGCGTCGAGATGGCCATCGCTCCCATGTTGATCCAGTAGGGCGGTGACAGGTCGCCGGGCAGGAACCGGAAGAAGACATAGCGGTAGAAGATCAGCGACATCATCCAGATGTAGAGCATCCCGCCCCACAGCCACATCGACAGCGCGAAGAAATTCAGCTCCAGCCTGAAAGGCTGGCCCAGGTGGGCCGCCAGCAGCGTGCTCAGCACGGCCAGGGCCTGGGTGGCGACCACGGCCAGCAGCCAGCCACCGGTGATGCCTTCATCGAGCGTCGGTTTGTTCTCCTTGACCGTGAATGCCGCAAGGATCGTGTAGGTCAACCCGACCCACAGGATCAGGGTGAGCGTCCACAGCGCCACGCCAACCTGGTAGTCACTGGCCAGGATCACGAACTGGCTGCCGAGGATCGCGGTACCCGCCACGGTGGTGAAGAAGCCGGGCCCGTGCCGGTGATCGATCAGGTCGGCGAACATGCGGGAGGGATGCAGCAGGGTCCGCAGCACGCTCAACACCCAGAGCACGACGTAGAAAATGACATTCAGGTAGAACAGCTGCCGGGCGAGGAACGAGAGCCCCAGCAGGTGCGCCGCCAGCGACACGATGCCGGTTGCCATGACCATGCCGAAATAGGCCGGCGACAGGTTGGCGATGGTCATCTCGCTGCTTTCAACCGGCGGATCGACCACCGAGACTGCTGCGTAGTGGCGCAAACCGGTGCGAAAAACACAATTGGTATTATCCGCACTATAGTGCGGCCATGGGTGGTGTGAACATGCGCTGCCCCAGAGATTACAGGATCCCGGGACGCTCCATTCGTGCACGAAAGCCAACCGCTTCCGCCACAGCCTGCCGAAACCCGGATGCTTGGCATGTCGACCCTGGCCTTTGGGGTCAGCTTTGCCATCTGGACCATCTTCTCGATCATCGGCATCCGCATCCAGCGTGAACTGGGACTATCGGAGTCCCAGTTCGGCCTGCTGATCTCCATCCCGGTTCTTTCCGGCTCGATTTCCCGCCTGTTCCTCGGCCTTGCCAGCGACCGTTTCGGCGGCCGGCTGATCACCATGTTGACCATGCTGGCCAGCGCGGCATCCGTGTGGCTCATGACCTTCGCGCAGAGTTTTCCGCAGTTCCTGCTGGCCGGCGCCGGCATCGGGCTGGCCGGCGGCACCTTTGCCACCGGCATAGCGTTCCTGTCGCGGTGGTACCCGCGCGAGCGGCATGGCACTGCCTTCGGACTCTTTGGCGTGGGCAACGTCGGCGCTGCGGTCACCAACTTTGCCGCGCCGTTCGCCTTGCTGGCCTTCGGCTGGCAGGGGACGGCCCGGATCTACGCGCTGGTCATGGCCGTGATGGCCGTGCTGTATTACCTGCTGACCCGCGATGATCCGCAGACGGCGTTGCGCCGGAGCGACGGATCCCGGGGCACCACGCTCGCGGTGCAGCTGGCGCCGCTCCACCGCGTGCGCGTATGGCGCTTCTCGCTCTATTACTTCCTTTTCTTCGGCGGCTTCGTCGCGTTGGCATCGTGGTTGCCGCGCTACTACATGGCGGTCTACCAGCTCGACATCGCGACCGCGGGCATGCTGACCGCGATCTTCTCGTTCGCGGCTGCAGTATTCCGGGCATTCGGTGGCTACCTGGCCGATCGCTTCGGCGCGCGCACCGTTCTTTATTCGTCCTTCTGGGCCTGCATGGGCTGCCTGCTCATCCTGTCCTACCCGCCGACGACCTACATCATCGAGGGCATCAGCGGGACCATCCAGTTCCACTTGCGCACGCACATCGGGCTGTTCGTCACGCTGAGCTTCGTGCTCGGATTCTTCATGTCGCTCGGCATGGCCGCGGTCTTCAAGCACATTCCGTCCTACTTTCCCGAGTCGGTCGGGTCGGTCGGCGGCCTGGTCGGCATGGTGGGCGGGCTCGGCGGTTTCTTTCTCCCGGTGATCTTTGGTGTTATTAATGATGCGACCAACATCTGGACAACCGCTTTCATGGCGTTGTTCGGCGTGGTCTCCATCTGCCTGATGTGGATGCACATCGTGGTGATCCGGATAGCACAGCGTTACGACGCGAGTGGAGCAGCAATGGAATACCAACGTCCAGGAGGCTCGTCATGAGCCAGTTTCTCGACCAGCTCATGTTCTTCCGCCGCGAGAAGTCGTCGTTCTCGGGCAACCACGGCGTCACGACCAACCAGAGCCGCCGGTGGGAGGATTCCTACCGGCAGCGCTGGCAGCATGACAAGATCGTCCGTTCCACGCATGGCGTGAACTGCACGGGCTCCTGCTCGTGGAAGATTTACGTGAAGAACGGCCTCGTCACCTGGGAAACGCAGCAAACCGA
>CAZMVP010000023.1:16407-17545 GCA_964569355.1 uncultured Chromatiaceae bacterium
GGATTCGTGCGGGCCCGCTGGGAGGAAGTCAACGAACTCATCGCGGCGGCCAACGTCCATACCGCGGAGCAGTGGGGGCCGGACCGGATCGTCGGCTTCTCGCCGATTCCGGCGATGTCGATGGTCTCCTACGCCTCCGGCACGCGCTACCTTTCGCTGATCGGCGGCACGTGCCTGAGCTTCTACGACTGGTACTGCGACCTGCCGCCGGCCAGTCCGCAGACCTGGGGCGAACAGACCGACGTGCCGGAATCCGCCGACTGGTTCAATTCGACATTCCTGATGATGTGGGGCTCCAACGTGCCGCAGACGCGCACGCCGGATGCCCACTTCATGACCGAGGCCCGCTATCGCGGCACCAAGGTCGTCACCGTATCGCCGGACTATTCCGAAGCATCGAAATTCGGCGATATCTGGCTGCATCCGAAGCAGGGCAGCGATTCGGCCATGGCCATGGCCATGGGGCACGTGATCTTCAAGGAGTGGCACCTCGAGGGCCACAGCGACTACTTCGACGACTACGTGCGGCGTTACACAGACCTGCCGAACCTGGTGCTGCTCGAGAAGTCGGCGGATGGCGCGCTGGTCCCGGGCCGCTACCTGCGCGCATCCGACCTGGCCGACCAAGCGGGCCAGCAGAACAAGCCCGAGTGGAAGACGCTGGCTTTCGACGAGAACTCGGGCCACATCGTGGTGCCGCGCGGTTCCATCGGTTTCCGGTGGGGCGAGCAGGAAAAGCGCTGGAACCTCGAGGCCCGCACGGCCGATGGCGCCGACACGAAACTTGCCCTGACGCAGATCGGTCATGCCGACGGCACGGCCGATGTCGGTTTTCCGTACTTCGGTGGCGGCGGCAACGCGTTCTGGACCCAGACCCGGCACAGCGCGGTGCAGGTGCGCAAGGTGCCGGTGCGCAAGGTTTCGCTGGCCGATGGCCAATCGGTCCTCGTGGCGTCGGTCTTCGACTTGATGGCGGCCAACTACGGCATCGATCGCGGGCTTGGTGGCGAGAACGTCGCGAACGGCTATGGCGACGACGTTCCCTATACCCCGGCCTGGCAGGAGCGCATCACCGGCGTGCCGCGCGACCAGGTCATCACTGTCGCCCGGCAGTTCGCCGAGAACGCCCACAAGACGC
>CAZMVP010000024.1:0-11866 GCA_964569355.1 uncultured Chromatiaceae bacterium
TACTGGTTGAAGACCGTGCTGCGCAGCGAGCTTGGTTTTGGCGGCGTGATCTTTTCCGACGACCTGTCGATGCGTGCACTGGCCCGCGAGGGCGACATGCCGGAACGCGCGCGGCGAGCGCTCGCCGCCGGTGCCGACATGGCGCTGATCTGCAATGACCCGGTCGGCGCCGATGCCACGCTGGCGGCGCTGGCTGGCTACCAGGACCCGGCCGGCCAGGCGCGGCTGGTTGCCTTGCGCCGCCGGTTGCCGGCCGACCAGCAGGAGCCCGCGGCGGGCCGGGCTGCAGGATTCCGCGGTTCGACGGCCTGGCAGCAGACGGTGACCATGCTCGACGAGGCTCGCAGCCGGCCGGGCCTGACGCTCAGTTGAAGCCGCCACCGCTGCCAGGAGCCCGGCTCGTCGCCTCCCGGGCCGACGTCGACGCAGCCCATGTGCGGCTGACGCAGGCCGCGCAGGAAATCGTGGCGGCCGGCAACTGCGTGCTGCTCGGCGTGTTGCTCGGTGGCTTGGTGCCGCTGGCGCGCATCATCGGCGGCCTCGAAGGCGACTTCGAATTCGACACCTGTCGCGTCGGCCGGTATGGCGATGCGATGACCGGCGGCGAGCTGCGCTGGCTCGACCGGCCGAAATGCCGGCTCGACGGCCGGCATGTCGTCGTGGTCGACGACATCTTCGATGAAGGCGTCACGCTCGAAGCGGTGATCGATGCGTGCCGGCTGGCCGGTGCGCGGCAGGTCACGAGCCTCGTGCTCGTGCGCAAGCGCCACCAGCGTTCGGCGGGCCGGCTGCCACCGGACCTGGTCGGGATCGAGGCCGACGATCTCTACCTGTTCGGTGCCGGCATGGATCACCAGGGCAAATGGCGGCACCTGCCCGACATCTGGGGCGTTCCATCGACCGGTTGATCGGTCGAGGACCTGGTCGCGTCGGCAACCCGCGGAGGGATGATGGTTTGACCATGCAGCTTGGCATCATCGGGGGAACCGGCACCGGCGCACTGTTCACGCCCGTTGGCGAGTCCCGTGACCGGCCGCGGGAGTGGCCATGCGGCCCGCCATCCGCACCGCCGCGCCGCTGTCTGGTCGATGGTCGGGAACTCCTGTTCCTGCCCCGCCATGGCGAGGCCGGCAGGCCGCGGATCCTGCCGCACCAGGTCAACTATCGCGCCAATGTCCGCGCATTGCGCGACGCCGGCGCCGACCGGATCGTGGGCATCAATGCCGTCGGTGGCATTGCCCCGTGGGCAGTCCCGGGCACCCTGGTCCTGCCCGACCAGCTCATCGACTACACCTGGGGTCGCGAGCACAGCTATGCCGGCAGCGACGCGATGCCGGAGCCGCACGTGGACTTCAGTGCACCGTTCGATGCGGCCTTGCGCGCGGCGCTCGCAGGCACCGCCGCGCGACTCCGGATCGGGATGCCGGATCGCGCCACCTATGGCGTGACGCAGGGGCCGCGCCTCGAGACGGCCGCCGAGATCGACCGGCTGGAGCGGGATGGCTGCCATGTTGTCGGCATGACGGCCATGCCCGAGGCGGCACTTGCACGGGAGCTTGGCATTCCCTATGCCATCTGCTGCGTGGTGGTGAACCCTGCCGCCGGCCGTGAGCCGGCCGGCAGCCGCATCCACGACGGCATGGCGGTCCATCTGGAGGCCGGCCTGCGCTCGGTCCGGCAGCTCGTCGCCGGCCTGCTCGCGAGTCAGTGACCACGATCACGGAACAGCGCTTCCGCTTGCGGCTAGGATGACCGGCAACGCGCAGCCTCGGCCACGCCGCGGCATGCAGTTCAATGGCTTACTGGATAATCTTCCCAAGCTGGTGAAAAAGCTGAACAAACATCTGCTCAGGCAGGCGCTGGATGCGGTAGCCGCCCCGGCCCTGATCATCGATGTGGAGCAGCGCGAGCAGCAGGTGCTGTACGCGAACGCCGCGGCCGGGCGCGCCTTCGGCGTGCATCCCAATGAATTGATCGGCCGGTCGGCCGACAGCCTGGCGGACGGCGCCTTCGATCCCGCGTCACCGGAGCCGTGGCGGCCGCGGGCGGGTGAGGGCCGATGCCTGGAACTCTGGCCGGCGCCGCTCTACGAGCAACCCGGCAAGGCGACCTGCTGGCTCCTGACGATGCGCGACGAGGCTGGCATCCAGTCGATGCCGATGGCCGTCGGCAGCATGGCGCCCGCGATGGCCGGTACCGGCACGTTCACGGCGACCGATGTCTGGGCACGCAGCCTGCGCGACGATCGCAGCGATGCCACCACCGGCATACCGGGACGGAACGCGCTCCAGGAAGTCCTGGTCCGTGACTGGTCCAACGCCCGGCGGGAGCAGAGCCGGCTCAGCGTCATCGTGTTCCGGATCGATGCGCTGGAGAGCTACCACGGCCTGTTCGGCCGGCATGCCACCGATGCCTGCCTGCGCAAGGTGGCCCATGCCATTGCCAATTCGCTGCAGCGGGCCACCGACTACTGCGCGCGGGTCGGCCACGATCGCTTTGCCGTGCTGGTGAGCGGGGCGGCGGAAGAGCAGGTGGCCGGGTTTGCCGAACGCATCGCGCGCCGCGTGCGTGACCTCGCGATCCATCATCCGCGCTCGCGGCTCGCCCGCTATGTCACCGTGTCCTGGTCCCTGGCCTCGGAGGTTCCGGCCGCAAGCGCCGATGATTCGAACCTGCTCGAGGACGCCGAGGCGCGCATCACCGGCATGACCGGTTGCGCGATTGCCGAGGACGAGCCCACCGCCAGCTTCACGCGCACGGAGCGCTTCAGCGCCGATTCCCGCTAGCCGGGTGCGCGTTTCACCGGGACCGGCCTTGTCCCGGGCCTGGCCTCCGGGTCGGGCGCCGGATTGGCTCCGGAACCCCTGCCTCCCGCGATCGCGCGGCTTGCCGTTGCCTTGTCCTGGTTCTGCAGCATCTCGCGCACCAGGAACTCCACGAAGACGAAGCGATCCTCCGGCTCTTCCAGGTCGGCGGTGAACCGCAACTTCTGCTGGCGGTCCAGCCGGTAGGTCCCGGGCTCGGTGCGCATGAGGCCGACGATCCAGGCCGGGCTGACCGTCGTGCGGGGCCCGAACTCGACAAACCCGCCCGCGGCGCTGGCATCGAGGCGCTTCAAGCCGAGCGGTTCTGCCCGCAGGCGCAGGGCCGTTACCCGGAACAGGTGCCTAGTCGCTTCCGGCAGCGGGCCGAAGCGGTCCACGAGCTCGACCATGAGTTCGGCCAGTGCCTCCTCGCTGGGTGCGCTGGCGATGCGCTTGTAGTGCACGAGCCGCAGGTGCACGTCGGGCAGGTAATCTTCGGGCAGCAGGGCCGGCAGCCTCAGGTTGATCTCGGCGACCGGCGACAGCGTGGCATCCGGATCCGGCTCGAGGCCGGCCTCCAGCGCCTTGATCGTCCGGTTGAGCATGTCGTTGTACAGCTCGAAGCCGATCTCCTGGATCTGGCCGCTCTGCTCCTCGCCGAGCAGCTCGCCGGCGCCGCGGATCTCCATGTCGTGCGTGGCCAGCATGAATCCGGAGCCCAGGTCCTCCAGTGATGCGATGGCGTCCAGCCGCTTCTCCGCGTCGGGCGTCAGTTCCTCGCGCGGTGGCGCCAGCAGGTAGGCGAAGGCCTGGTGGTGCGAACGGCCGACGCGGCCGCGCAACTGGTGCAGTTGTGCCAGGCCGAAGCGATCCGCGCGGTTGATGATGATCGTGTTGGCCGACGGGATGTCGATGCCGCTCTCGATGATCGCGGTGCAGACGAGGATGTGGAACCGCCGGTGGTGGAAGTCGAGCATGACCTGCTCGAGATCCTGCTCGCGCATCTGGCCGTGGGCCACCTCGATGCGGGCTTCCGGCAGGAGCTTCACGAGCCCCGCGGCCACCTTGTCGATGTCCTCGATCCGGTTGTGGACGAAATAGACCTGGCCGCCGCGCTTGAGCTCGCGCAGGCAGGCCTCGCGCACCACGCGGTCCTCGAAACGGGTGACGAAGGTCTTGATGCTGAGCCGGGTTTCCGGCGGCGTGGCGATCAGCGACAGGTCACGCAGGCGGCCCAGCGCCATGTTCAGCGTGCGCGGGATCGGCGTTGCCGTGAGCGTGAGTACGTCGGCTTCGGTGCGCAGCGCCTTCAGCCGCTCCTTGTGCCGGACGCCGAAACGATGCTCTTCGTCGACGATGACGAGGCCCAGGTTCCTGAAGCGCATGTCGCCCTGCAGGAGGCGGTGCGTGCCGATCACGATGTCGATGCTGCCGGCTTCCAGGCCTTCCAGCGTCTTGCGGCTTTCCTGTGCCGAGCGGAACCTCGACAGCACGGCCACCGATACCGGCCAGTCGGCGAAGCGGTCGGCGAAGGTCTGGTAGTGCTGCTGGGCGAGCAGGGTGGTGGGCACCAGGACGGCAACCTGGCGGCCGGCGGCGACGGCGATGAATGCCGCGCGCAGCGCGACCTCGGTCTTGCCGAAGCCCACGTCGCCACACACGAGGCGATCCATCGGCTTGCCGCTGGTCAGGTCGTTCATCACGGCCGCGATGGCGGTGGCCTGGTCTTCGGTCGGTTCGAACGGGAAGCCGGCGGCGAAGGCCGCGTAGTCATGCTGCAGGGTGGCCGGCCGGCTTGCCTTGCGCGCGGCCCGTTTTGCATAGAGCTCGAGCAGTTCCGCGGCCACGTCGCGCACCCGGGCCGCGGCCTTGCGGCGTGCCTTGTCCCACTGGTCGCTGCCGAGCCGGTGCAGCGGCGCTTCCTCGGAGGTGCCGGTGTAGCGGGACACCATGTGCAGCGAGGCCACCGGCACGTGCAGGAGGTCGCCACCGGCATACTCGAGCGTGAGGAACTCCGTGGGGACGCCATCGATCGTGATGGTCGTCAGGCCCTGGTAGCGGCCCACGCCATGATCGGCGTGCACGATCGGTGCACCGGCATGCAGGTCGGTGAGATCCCTCAGGATCTGCTCGGGGTCGCGTACCCGTCGCTGGCGCCGCCGCGTGCGGGGCCGTTGGCCGTACAACTCGTGCTCGGTGATGATCGCGACGCCGGCAGCCGGCAGCAGCAGGCCCGCATCCAGCGGAGCGACTGTCACCATTGCACGTTCGGTCGATGCAACGAAGCCGGCCCAGTCGGCCGCTTCCGCGGCCCGCAGGCCCTCCTGGCGCAGCAGGTCCGAGAGCAGCTCGCGCCGCCCTGGCGAGTCGGCGGCAAACAGCATCCGTCCGTTGAAGGACCGGATGAACTCCCGCAACCGGTGGCTCGGCTCTTCGGCCGCCGGATCCAGCAGCAGCACTGGCAGGCGGCCAAGTCCCGAGGTCGCGGGCCGGTCTTCGCTTGCCAGCGGATCGGGCGATGCCGGTTCCACCACCAGCAACGGCCCCCGGCGGATCTGCGCGAGGTGTTCCTCCGGCGTGCCATGGAGTTCGTGCGGCTCGAGCGCGGGCCGCTCGGAGTCTTCCCGCGCCTCCTCGAAGCGCTCGCCAACCTGCTGCCAGGCCGGCGCGAGCAGCGCTTCGGGCATGCCGAGCGTGATCGTCAGCCGATCGGCCGGGAGGTAGTCCCACAGGAGCGCGGTGGTTTCGAAGAACAGCGGCAGGTAGTTCTCCGCACCGCCGGGCAGGCGGCCGTCGGAAACCTCCCGGTAGATGATCGAGCGGGCCGGGTTGCCTTCGAAGCGGCGTCGATAGGCCTGGCGGAACTGCTTGATGGCCGAGGCGTCGACCGGGAATTCCCGCGCGGGCAGGGTCTGCAGCGATCCCAGCACTTCGCCGGACAACTGGCTGTCGGGGTCGAAGGTCCGCAGGCTGTCGATCTCGTCGTCGAGGAAATCGACGCGTACCGGCAACTCCGAACCCATCGGGTAGAAGTCGAGCAGCGAGCCGCGAACGGCGAAGTCGCCATGCTCGATGACCTGGGTCACGCGCTGGTAGCCGGCGGCTTCCAGCTGCAGCCGCAACTGTTCGAGCCCGAGCGCCTGGCCAGCGGCGAGCGACACGCTGTAGCCGCCGATGTAACGTGTTGGCGGCATGCGCGGCAACAGCGTGGATGCGGCCACCAGCAGCGTGTCGACCTGGCCGGCGGCCACGTCCCGCAGCAGGGCCAGCCGTCGCGAAATCAGGTCCTGGTGCGGGCTGAAGGTGTCGTAGGGCAGGACCTCGGAATCCGGGAACAGGGCAATGCGCCCCTGGCCGCTCGCGAAGTACTGCATCTCCGCCGCCAGGGACTCGCCACGCGCCACCGATGGCACCACGATGAGCCAGAATTGCCGGGTCGTCGCCCGCAACGTGGCAAGGCCGAGTCCCTGGCCGCCGGGTGCGAGGCCGGCCCACACGCGCACGCTGCCGGCCGCGGTCGGCAGGGGCAGTGGCAACGGGAGCAATGCTCGGGAGGGGGGTGCGGTTCCGGTCATACGAGCCCGCGTTCCGGCGGGCCCGCCATTATCGCACCGTCAGGACCCGCGTGGGATCAGCGGCGCACCGCGTGGATCACGTGGTCGTATTCGAAGTAGACGACGAAGCCCGGGTAGTCCCACCGCGTGATCGGCGGCTGGCCAACAGCTGCGGAACGCGACGTGGGTGCGCCGAAGCGCGCCTCGACATCCTTCATGCTGCGACCTTCCTTCGGGCGATCGGCCGCACTGGCCTGCGCGTCGTCGATGGACTGGATCAGGAGGGTGTCGGCACTGGCGATCCCGCGAGGACCGATGGCCGTGAACATCATGACGACCGCGGCCATGGCCAGCAGTCCGGAACGCCGTGAAGACCAAGCCATGCTAACCTCTCCGCCGGTTTGCGCTGTCGAATATAGCATCCTGACTTCCTTCGGAAAAACCACAAGTCCCATGATCCCGGTCGGCCACCTCCACGCCGTGGCGCATTGAGCATGCTGCGCCCGGCAACCCTGTGGATGGCGCTCCGCTACCTGCGGGCACAGCCGGCCAGCCAATTTTCCTCGCTGGTGGCCCTGGCTTCCGTGATCGGCGTCGCGCTCGGCGTGGCCGCGCTGATCGTCGTGCTCTCGGTCATGAACGGCTTCGAGAACGAATTGCGCTCCCGCCTCGTGGCGATCACCGGCCACGCCACGATCCTGACCGGTCGCAGCGAGCCGGGCTGGCCGGCCGTCCTTGCCGATGTCCGCAAGGCGCCGGGCGTGGTTTCGGCCACTCCCTACATCGAGCTCGAGGGCATGATCTCGGCCGGCAATGAACTCTCCGGCGTGATCGTCGAGGGCGTCGATGGCCAGGATGCGGGATCGATCGCCGGCATGGCCGGGGCAATGCAGAGCGGCAGCCTGGCGGACCTCGTGCCCGGCTCCTGGCATGCCGTCCTCGGCCGGGCGCTGGCGAACCGGCTCAACGTGCTGCCCGGCGATACCGTCAGGCTGCTGATTCCGACCCGGGATGGCGCCGGCCGGTTGACCTCGCGCCTGCGGGAACTCGAGGTGACCGGGATTTTCGAGATCGGCGTGCGTGACCACGACGCCGTGCGGATCCTGGTGAGCCTCGCGGATGCCGCGGCGATGGCGGGCATGCAGGGCCGGGTGACCGGCATCCGCCTGCAGACCACGGACATCTTCACCGCACCCGCGGTCGTCGCGCAGTGGTTGAAGGCCTGGACCGCGGCCGGCCATCCACCGTTGCGCACCACGAACTGGACCGTGGAGAACGCCACCTACTTCCGCGCCGTGCGCATCGAGAAGGCCATGATGACCCTGCTCCTGTCGCTGATCGTCGCGGTGGCGGCCTTCAACATCGTGGCCACGCTCGTGATGATGGTGACCGACAAGCGAGCGGGTATCGCCATCCTGCGCACGATCGGTTTCTCGCGCGGCAACATCGTGCGCCTGTTTGCCACGCAGGGGCTCCTGATAGGCTGGCTCGGCGTGGTGCTCGGCGTGGTCGGCGGGGCGCTGCTCGCGACCCATGTCGGCGAAGTTGCGCCGGCGCTGGAGAGGTTCTTCGGTTTCCAGTTCATGCCGGCCGACGTGTACTACCTGACGTCGTTGCCTTCTGACTTGGAGATCCGCGACCTCGCCTGGGTCAGCATCATCGCGCTCGCCATGACGGCACTTGCCACGATCTACCCCGCGCTGCGGGCCGCTGCCGTGGCGCCCGCCGAAGTGCTGCGGTACGAGTAGGACACGGCCGATGCTCCGCCCCTGGGAACTCGCGATCGCGCTGCGTTACGTCCGGTCACGCAACAAGAACCGCTTCATCTCGTTCATCTCGGTGATCTCGATGGCCGGCATCGCGCTGGCCGTGGCCGTGCTGATCGTGGTGCTGTCGGTCATGAACGGGTTCGAATCGGAGGTCCGCAACCGGATCCTCAATGTCGTTTCCCATGCCTCCATCGTCGGGCTCGACGGGCGCATGGCCGACTGGCAATCGCTGGAGGCAACCGCGCTCGACAACCCCGATGTCAGGGGCGTGTCGCGCTTCGTGGATGGCCAGGCCATGCTGGTCGGCCCGACGGAAATCCGCGGCGTGAAGATCCGCGGCATCGATCCGGCGAGCGAGCGGCACATCTCCTCGCTGGACAGCCTCGTGGTGCAGGGATCGCTCGAGAAGCTCGCGCCGGGCGCGTATGGCATCGTGCTCGGCAAGGCCCTGGCCGGCGATCTGGGGGTGGCGGTCGGGGACTCCGTGATCATGCTCGTGTCGCAGGGCATCACGACGCCGGCCGGCATCGTGCCGCGGATGCGTCGCTTCCATGTCACGGGCATCTTCAATGCCGGCATGTACGAGTTCGACCGGTCGCTCGGCTTCATCAACCTGGCCGATGCCCAGCGCCTGTTCCAGCTCGGTTCCGATGTCTCCGGGGTCCGGCTTGCCGTCCGTGATCCAATGCTGGCGCCGCGCATCGTGCGCGAGGTCGCCACGGCCTGGGGCGAGGGCGCGCTGATCACCGACTGGACCAGGGACCATGGCAACTTCTTCCGCTCCATCCAGCTCACGCGCTCGATCGTCTTCATCATCCTGCTGCTGGTGGTCGCGGTGGCGGCCTTCAACATCGTGTCGACGCTCGTCATGGTGGTGCGTGACAAGCGCGGCGAGATCGCCATACTGCGCACGCTGGGCGCCACGCCAGCCGCGATCCTCGCCGTGTTCGTGCTGCAGGGCGCGGTCGTCGGCATCGTCGGCACCGGCATCGGGGTCGCCGCCGGCGTGCTGGGGGCGTGGAATGTCAGCGCGATCTCCCGGTTCATCGAATGGCTGACCGGGTTCCGGTTCCTGGCGCCGGATGTCTACTTCATCAGCGAGCTGCCGAGCCGGCTCCTGTGGACGGATGTCTGGCAGATCGCCGGGATCGCGCTGGCGCTCGGTCTGGCCTCGACGCTCTATCCGGCCTGGCGCGGCGCGTCCATGGCGCCGGCGGAGGTGCTCCGACATGAATGATGGCAATCGCATGGGCCGCGAGGGTCCGGCAGGGAACACGCAATGGATACCGGCATGACGGCACCCGCAGCCCTGGAGTGTCGCGCGCTCTGCAAGCAGTTCGTGGAAGGGCCGGCGGCGGTCACCGTCCTGAAGGGCATCGACCTTGCCATCGCAGCCGGGGAACGCGTGGCGATCGTCGGGCCATCCGGTGCCGGAAAGACCACGCTGCTGCAACTCCTGGGCGGCCTGGATACACCGACGTCCGGCGAGGTCCGGATCCGCGGCCAGGATCTCGCGGCCACCGGCAATGCCGAGCGTGGCCGGCTGCGGAACCGCTACCTGGGCTTCGTCTACCAGTTCCACCACCTGCTGCCGGAGTTCACGGCGCTGGAGAATGTCGCGATGCCTTTGCTGGTGCGACGCCAGTCGCTGGCGTCGGTTCGTGCCCAGGCACGGGACATCCTCGCGAAGGTGGGCTTGAAGGACCGGCTGGAGCACAAGCCGGGCGAGCTCTCCGGCGGCGAACGCCAGCGCGTGGCCGTGGCCCGGGCGCTGGTCACCCTGCCTGCGGTCGTGCTGGCCGACGAGCCGACCGGCAACCTCGACCGGAAGACTGGCGATGCCGTGCTCGACCTGATGATGGCCTTGAACCGCGATGTCGGCGCGAGCCTCGTGATCGTCACTCATGATGTGCGCATCGCGCGGCGCATGAACCGGGTGCTGCGCATGGCCGACGGCCTGCTCGAGGACGCTACGGCAGCCTACCTTGCCGACGAGCCGCCCGATCACGCAGCCGCCGGCTCGTCATGAGCCGCCACAGCGCATTGCTCACCACGTAGCCCAGCGCCGCCACGAGGAAGCCGCCCACGACCGCGCCCAGCCACAGCGGGCGCCAGGTCGCGGCGAGCTGTTCGATCAGTTCGTGCCAGGGCATGGCCAGGCTCCAGCCGGTGTGCGGCAGGTTGAGCAGGAAGGCGCCCAGCCGGTACTCGCCATAGAAGAGGGGTGCGTAGGTCAGCGGGTTGCCGACCCAGACCGAAACCATCGCCACCGGCAGGTTCACCCGCAACAGCAGGGCGGCGGCGGCCACCACCGGCGTGTGGCCAACGAAGGGCAGCATGCCGATGAACATCCCGAGTGCCACCGCGCCCGTCACCGCGCGGCGGTTGACGGAGAAGTACACCGGATGCGCGAGCAGCGCACGGAACGGCCGCAGGTACCAGATGTCCTTCGCCTGATTCCCGCGATACGGGGCAGATAGTCGCCTGAAGAACTTGCGGGGCATCCGGTACCTTGCTGGGTGCATTCCAGGAATGGGCAGGTCGAAGCCGCCCATTATCCAGACTCCTGACCGGAACATGCCATGCCCGGAGCGGCCTTGATCGGCCTCGTGCTGAGCTGCATCGCGCTGTGGAGCCGGACGCTGCCGCTGTCGCCGACCCGGGCCTGGCTGCTGCTGGCGGCGCTTGCCGCCGGCGGCATGGCGGTAGCTGCCGGTGTGCGATACGCAGGGCAGCATGCCGGGCAGGGTGCAACGGCCATGGCCGCCAGGTTCCGTGTACGGCGCTGGACCGTCCTTGCCCTGTTGGCCGGCCTGCCGGTGGTCGCGGCGCTCGTTGCCACCGCCAATGGCCTCGAGGATCGCCTGGCCGGGACGGCGACCGGCGATCACCTGCTATCAGGCAGCATTTGCGAATTTCCGCGGGCGCGCCCGGGTTCCTGGCAGTTCGTGCTGGAAGTCGATCAGGCCGCGGCCGGCGCGGGGGGAGGAGCCCGCCCGCCGGCACGCATCCTCGTGCACTGGTACGAAGGCAAGGGACGGCCCGGGGTGATGCCGCGACCCGGGCAACGCTGGCAATTGCAGTTGCGGCTGCGGCCACCGCGCGGGCTCGTCAATCCCGGCGGCTTCGACTACGAGCAGTGGTTGTTCAGCCAGGGCATCGGTGCCACCGGCTGGGTCCGGCCGGATGCCGGCAATGGCCGGCTATCGGGAGCCGTGTCGTGTCGCCTGGCCGGCGTGCGTGCCGACCTGGCCCGCCGGATCAGCTACGCGGTGGGCGAGCGGCCCGCCGCGGCCTATGTGCTCGGCCTGTCCATCGGCGCCTACCAGGCGCTGCCGGACGAGGAATGGGAGAAGCTACGGCGCACGGGCACGATCCACCTGATCTCGATCTCCGGCTTCCACATCGCATTGCTGGCCGCCCCGGCCGCGCTGCTGGGCTGGGCGATCGGCGGCGCGCTGCTGGCACTTGGCTGGCGCGGGCGGCCGCGCGTGATCGCCGGTGGTGTCGCCTTCCTGGCTGCGCTCGCTTACGGCGGCCTCGCCGGTTTCAGCGTGCCGACAGCCCGGTCGGTGATTGCCGTCGGTCTTGCCGCGTTGCTGGCCAGCCAGCGTCGAGCCATCAGCGGCACCGGCCTGCTGGCAACGGTGCTGGTCGTGGTGTTGCTGATCGAGCCGCTGGCGCCGCTCACGCCGGGCTTCTGGTTGTCGTTCGCGGGCGTGATGGTGCTGATGGTGGT
>CAZMVP010000024.1:11966-17451 GCA_964569355.1 uncultured Chromatiaceae bacterium
CCGGCCAGCATCCCGGCCAGTATCCCGGCTGGGACTGCAGGCGGCATGCACGGCGGATTGCATCGGGCCTGGCATCTGGCCTGTCGCCACGTGCGCAGCCTCTTGTTAACCCAGCTCTGCATGACGATAGCCCTGGCGCCGCTGACGATCCTGTGGTTCGGCCAGCTGCCGGTGGCTGGTGCGCTGGCCAACCTCGTGGCCATTCCGGCGTTCAGCCTCGTCCTGCTGCCGCTGACCCTGCTTGGCACGGTGATGGTGGTGGTGGCACCGGCCGCCGGCGCCCTGGTCCTCGGGCTGGCTGCAGACGGCTTCGACCGGTGGCGGCAGTTGGTCGACTGGTGTGCCGGGTTGCCGGGTGCGGTCTGGCACTTCCCCGCGCCAGGCAACCTGGCGGTGATCCTTTCGCTGGCCGGCGTGGTGTTGCTGCTGTGGCCGCGGCCATGGCCGGTGCGCTGGCTGGCACCGTTGCTGCTCACGGGAATGCTGGCGCCGGCAGTTGATCCGGTACCCGACGGCGGTTTGCGGGTCACGGTCCTCGACGTGGGGCAGGGGCTGGCCGTGCTGGTGCAGACGGCAGGCCATGCGCTCCTCTACGACAGTGGGCCCGGCTATCGCGCGGGCGATGCCGGTGAACGGGTCGTCGTGCCGGCCCTGCAGGCGATGGGCGTGCGCCAGCTCGATGCCCTGATGATCTCCCATGCCGATGCGGATCATCGGGGTGGGGCACCGAGCGTGTTCGGCCGCTACCCGTCGGCAGCGCTGCTCGGCACCGATGTGCAGGCCCGCCGTGCGCTGCCCTGCCGGGCGGGCGACCGATGGCGGTGGGATGGCGTGCGCTTCGACGTGCTGCATCCACGGGCCGTCACGCCGGGTGATGCCGACAACGCCACGTCCTGCGTATTGCGCATCGCCACCGGCAAGGCGCACGTGCTGCTGACGGGGGATATCGAGGCAGCGGCCGAGCTGGCACTGCTCGCGCGGGGCGGGCCCGGCGTGGTCGATCTCGTGCTGGCGCCACACCACGGGAGCCGCAGCTCGTCGACCGAGGCCTTCGTGCAGGCCACGCAACCGCGTTACGTGGTGTTCTCCACGGGCCACCTCAATCGATGGCACTTTCCCTCGGCTGTCGTCATGCGCCGCTGGCAGGACACCGGCGCCTGCCTGCTGGATACCGCGGAGCACGGAAGCCTCAAGTTCGACGCATCACCCGTGGGTGATCTCGAATTGACCGTGGTCCGGCGTCGTGATTCACCGGGCGTCTGGCTGGCACGGCCGGCGCACCGATGTATAGTGGCGCCCGATCGATCCGGATAGGGCGCAGATGCTGGAAATCGTAATTGCGGGCGGCTGGGTGATGGTGCCGATCATCCTCTGCTCGGTGGTGGCTGTTGCCATCATTCTCGAACGCCTGTGGACGCTCAAGCCCGGCCGGGTCGTGCCCCGCGACCTGTCGCGACAGGTCTGGGACTGGGTCAGCACCAACCAGCTGGGCCACAACCACATCCAGCAGCTGCGCGCGAACTCGCCGCTCGGGCAGATCCTGGCCGCCGGCCTCGCGCATCGCCAGCAGGACCGGGCGACG
Source organism: uncultured Chromatiaceae bacterium (assembly GCA_964569355.1). Lineage (GTDB taxonomy): Bacteria > Pseudomonadota > Gammaproteobacteria > Steroidobacterales > SHZI01. Next base: position 13,549 of record CAZMVP010000024.1, read on the forward strand.
ATGAAGGAAGTGGTCGAGGACACCGGCCGGCATGTCGTGCACGAACTCGAGCGTTACCTGAACACGCTCGGGACGATCGCCGCAATCTCGCCGCTGCTCGGATTGCTGGGCACGGTCACCGGCATGATCCGCACCTTCTCGGCGCTGACCTCCGGCGGGGCCGGTGACCCGGCCATGCTGGCCGGGGGCATTTCCGAAGCGCTGATCACGACCGCGGCCGGATTGATGGTCGCGATTCCTGCACTGATCGGTTACCGCTACCTGCGGGGCCGGGTCGACGCGCTGGTCGTGCAGATGGAGAAGGAAGCCATAGGCCTGGTCGAGGCGCTGCAGCGCAAGCAGGCAATGGATACACTGGGCCGCAATGCCGCACGCTGACGGGCCACGGTTGGCAGCATGAAACTGCGCAACGCCGCAAACCGGGAGGAGCCGGAGCTCAACCTCACGTCGTTGATCGACGTCGTCCTGCTGCTCCTGATCTTCTTCATGCTGACGACGACCTTCGTGCGGCCCTCGCAGATCGCGATCCAGCTGCCGAAGGCCGGCACCAGTTCGGAGGCACCCACCGCGAAGGGCGAGCTGGAAATCTCGATCACGAGCCAGGGCAAGTTCCGGGTCAACGGCCGGGAGCTCGTGGATTCGCGGCCGGAGACGCTGGCCGCGGCCATCCGCAAGGTCATGCCGGACGTGCGCGCCGGGCACGTGACGCTCAATGCCGACGGCCGGGCGAGCCACCAGGACGTGGTCACGGCCATGGACGTGGCCGGCCGCCTGGGATTCGCAGAAGTCCGGATCACGACCGTCAGGGAACGGCCGGCCGAGTGAGCGGGGGCAAACAGACCAGTCAAACCGGCCAGGCCGATGGCTACGGCCAGGTACCCTCGGAGATCTATCGGCGGCTGCTGGGATTCGCACGGCCGTACTGGGCCGTCTTCATCGTGGCGGCCATCGGCATGGCCGCCTATGCGGCCACCGACACCGGGTTTGCCTGGCTTGTGAAGAACCTGCTGGCGAGCATCGGCACCGGCCGGGCGGATGCCGATCCGCAGGCCGAAGCAATCCGCCGCTGGCTGCCGCTCGGCATCCTCCTGCTGTTCATCGTGCGCGGCACCGCGGAGTTTGCCGCGACCTATGGCCTGGGCTGGATCGGCCGGCAGGTCATCAAGCGGTTGCGCGGGCTCGTGTTCCACCGGTTCCTGTACCTGCCCGCGACGTATTACGACGGCGCCTCGTCGGGCATGCTGCTGTCACGCCTCACCTACAACATCGAGCAGATCGCCGACTCGGCTTCCAACGTGGTCACGGTCGCGATCCGCGATTCCCTGACGGCCATCGGCCTCATCGCCTACATGGTGTACCTGAGCCCGATCCTTTCGGCCTTCGTGTTCGTCGTGACGCCGTTGCTGGCGGTGCTGATCCGGGTCTTGAGCCGCATGTTCCGCCGGCACAGCAGCCGCATCCAGGAGTCGATGGGCGAGCTCACGCGGATCACCGGCGAAGCCCTGCAGAGCCACCGCATCGTCAAGATCTTCAATGGCCAGGACTACGAGGCACGACGTTTCGATGCTGCCAATGAACGCAACCGGCGCATGAACATGCGGCTGACCGCGACGAAGGCGGTGGGCGATGGCGTCACCGCGTTGCTGGCCGCGGTCGGCATGTCCGGGGTCGTGTTCGTGGCCACGCAGGATTTCGTGCGTGAAGCGCTCGACATCGGGGACTTCGGCGGGTTCATTGCCGCCCTGCTGCTGCTGATGCGCCCGCTGCGCACCATGACCGGCGTCAACGTGTCCATCCAGAAGGGCATCGCGGCCGGCAGCAGCGTCTTCCAGGTGCTGGACGAGGCCCCGGAGCGCGACACCGGCACGCTGCAGGTGACGCGCGTGCGGGGGCAGGCCGAGTTCCGCGATGTCAGCTTCGGTTATGCGGCAGACAAGGGCGAGGTGCTCCGCCACATCGACCTCGAGGTGCCGGCCGGGCAGACCGTGGCCATCGTCGGCAAATCGGGCAGCGGCAAGTCCACGCTGGTCGGCCTCCTGCCGCGCTTCTACGACGTGGAGCAGGGCGTGGTGCTGATCGACGGCCACCCGGTGCAAGACTATCCGCTGAAGACCCTGCGCGACCAGATCAGCCTGGTGAGCCAGGAGGTCGTGCTCTTCAATGACACGATCGCCGGGAACATCGCCTATGGCAGCTTGAGCAACGTGTCGCGCGCGGAGATCGAAGCCGCCGCGGAGGCGGCCTATGTCGACGAGTTTGCTGCCCACTTGCCGGACGGCCTGGACACCTGGGTGGGCGACCGCGGCGTGTTGCTCTCCGGCGGGCAGCGCCAGCGTATCGCGATCGCGCGCGCCTTGCTGAAGAACTCCCCGATCCTGATCCTCGACGAAGCCACCTCGGCGCTCGATACCGAATCCGAACAGCGCATCCAGCAGGCACTCGGCCGGCTGATGAAGGACCGTACCACGCTGGTCATCGCCCACCGGCTGTCCACGATCGAGAACGCCAACCGGATCGTCGTGATGGCCGATGGCCGCATCCTCGAATCGGGCACCCATGCCCAACTGCTGGCCGCCGGGGGTCACTACGCCCACCTGCACCGGCTGCAGTTCCGGGACGATGCGACCTGATCGGCAAAAGACCCCGGGTTGAAGATGGGACCTGGGTTGAAGCGGGGTCTTGAAGCACTCTGGTATCCGGCGAGCCCTGCTGTCCGGGTCATGACCCTGCCGTTCGTGTTGCTGCTGCTGCCGGCGACGGTGGCCTATGCCGTGATCATGTGGATTCGTCGCGGCCTGTATCGACTCGGCTGGCTGCGGTCCCATCGGCTCGGGGTGCCGGTGGTCGTGGTCGGCAACGTCACGGTCGGGGGCACCGGCAAGACGCCGGTGGTGGCCTGGCTCGTGGACCTGTGCCGGCAGGCCGGTTTGCGGCCGGGCATCGTGAGCCGTGGTTATGGTGGGGTGCCGCATGCAACGCCGCGGCTGATCCAGGCAAACGACCCGGCCAGCGACGTGGGCGACGAGCCGTTGCTGCTGCACCGGCTGACGGGCATGCCTGTCTGCGTCTGCGTCGATCGCGTCGAGGCGGGGCGACGGCTGGTGGCGGAGGGCGTCGACATCGTGATTGCCGACGATGGTCTCCAGCACCATCGCCTGGGGCGCGACCTCGAGGTGGCGGTGGTCGACGGCATGCGCCGCTTCGGCAACGGCCTGTTGTTGCCGGCAGGGCCGTTGCGCGAGCCATCCGGCCGCCTGCGGTCCGCGGATCTCGTGCTGGCCAATGGCGGCAACGCCGGTGAGGGCGAACAGCGGTTCGCAACGCGGATCAGCGGCCTTGAGCCCCTCGATGGCGGAGCCGCCGTGCCGCTGTCGGCATTGCGCGGGCAAACCGTGCGGGCCGTGGCCGGGATCGGCAACCCGGCCCGCTTCCATGCGCAACTCGCGGCGGCCGGCATCACCGTGCAGCCGGTGGCCGTGGCGGACCATGGCGCGGTCGACTTGCCGGCCCTGGTACTCGCCGGCGCCACGCCGGTCGTCATGACGGCCAAGGATGCCGTGAAGTATCCTGCCGCACTGGTCGATGGCGCCCGTTGCCCGATCTGGGTGGCGCAACTGGCCGTCGACATGCCGGAGGTCGTGCGCGTGCGGATGCTCGCGGAGCTGAAGCGGCTTGTCGGTGTAGCAGTTGACCTGGAAGGGCAGCCCTGAAGATGATTCCGTTCCGTGTCGTCATTCCCGCCCGCTACAGTTCGTCGCGTTTCCCGGGCAAACCCCTTGCGATGCTGGCCGGTCGCACCGTGCTCGAGCATGTCTGGCAGAGGGCACGGGCGAGCGGTGCGATCGAAGTGGTCATTGCCACGGATGATGAACGCATTGCGGCCGCTGCCCGGGCGCTCGGCGC
>CAZMVP010000025.1:0-17406 GCA_964569355.1 uncultured Chromatiaceae bacterium
TGATGATCGTGATGGTCATCGTGGCGGTGCTGGCGATGATCGCCGTGCCGAGCTACCAGCAGAGCGTGCTCAAGAGCCGCCGGGCCGACGGGCGGGTCGTGCTCAATGACACCGCCCAGCGCCTCGAGCGGTGCTACACACAGTTCGGCGGCTACGATGGCGCTGGCTGCGCCATCGTCGACGGCGAGGTCATCGACTCCCCCGAGGGTTTCTACTCGGTCACCGTCGAGATCCCGGACGCGACGACCTACACCCTGACGGCCGCGCCGGCCGGCGCGCAGGTGGATGACACCCGGTGCGGCGACCTGGGCCTGGACAACACCGGCGTACGCACCAGGACCGGCACCGACACGCTGGAGCACTGCTGGTGATTCAGCGGGCCCCGACCAGATCCTCGAGCGTGGCTACCGGGGCGTCGCACGCCGTGCCCCGGCAGGGATAGCCAAGCACGCCTTCCGCTGGCGCCACCTTGTCTGCCAGCGCCAGTGGCAAACCGCCTGCGTTGGCCGGCACGCCGAAAACCATGCGTCGCGGGTTGTACGCCGCCGCCAGGGTTGCCATCCACGGTTCCAGCTCCTGCTTCGTTCCGCGCAGGATGACCAGCTCCGGCGGGTCGAGGTACTCGTCGAGCACATCAAGCAATGAGGCATGGGCCGGCGGGTATTGCTGCAGGGCCGGCCAGCCGGCCTTCAACGTCCGCTCGGCTGCATCCAGGTAGCGCGGTTCGACCAGCAGGTAGCCGAGCCGAGCCAGGGCAAAGGCCGCAACGCCGTTGCCCGAGGGCAGTGCCTCGTCGGCCATCGGTTTCGAGCGATGCAGGAGCGCCTCGTGGTCGTGGCTCGTGAACCAGAAGCCGCCATTCACCCGGTCCTCGAAATGCTCCAGCAGTCCATCGGCCAGCTGGACGGCAAATGCCAGGTCGGCACCATCCCAGCGGGTCTGCAGCAGCTCGACCAGGGCATCAAGCAGGAAAGCGTGATCGTCGAGGTAGGCATTGAGGTGGGCGCGACCGTTCTTCCAGGTGGCTTTGAGCCGGCCATCAACCAGCAGCTCGCGTCGCAGGAAAGCGACGGCTGCGGCCGCGCGATCGGCCAGGTCGGCCCGGCCGAGGGTCCGTGCCGCGATCGCCAGTCCGCGGATCATCAGCGCGTTCCAGCTGGTCAGTATCTTGTCGTCGAGACCGGGCCGGACCCGCGTGTTGCGTTCGGCGAGCAGCCTCGCGCGGCCGGCATCGAGCAACCGGCGCACGGTGGAGATGGGTTGCGCCGTATCCTTCGCGATCTGCTGGATGCTCTGGTACACGCGCAGGTGCCAGGCGTGGACCTGATGATGCGGTTCCTCGAAGTTGGCGGGCCGGTCGAGCCCGAAGCGCGGCGCGAGCACGGCATACTCGTCGGCTGCGACGACGGCGCGCACCTGCTCCGGCGTCCAGACGTAGAACTTGCCTTCCTGGCCTTCCGAATCGGCATCCAGGCTGGAAAAAAACCCACCCGCCGGTGACCCCATCTCGCGCAGCACCCAGTCCGCGGTCTCGTTGGCCACGGTCCTGAAGATCTCGTCGCCGCTGACCTGGAAGAGCTGCGCGTAGAGCGCCAGCAGCGGGCCGTTGTCGTAGAGCATCTTCTCGAAATGCGGGATGGTCCAGCTCGCATCGACCGAGTAGCGGCAGAAGCCGCCGCCGAGGTGATCATGGATGCCGCCTTCGGCCATGCGCTGCAGGGTCAGCGCCGCGAAGAACAAGGCCTCCTTGTCCGGCTTCCCGTCGTGCGCGGTGCCGCGCCAGTGGCGCAGCAGCCGGTCGATCGTCGTGGGATGCGGGAACTTCGGTGCGTCGCCGAAGCCGCCCTGTTCGCGGTCGACCTGCTGCCCGGTCATCTCGCGGAAGGAGGCCAGCGGACGGGCATCCAGCGTGTGCGAGGCAATCGTGGCCCCGGCGGTATCGGTCGGCTCCAGCCGGGCCAGGGCCTCGCGCAGCGCATCGGCCTGACCCTGCACGTCGGCGGCATGTTCCGCGTAGTAGCCGGCGACCCGCTCCAGCACCTGCCGGAACGAGGGCATGCCGTACTTCGCGGTGCCGGGGAAATAGGTGCCGCCGAAGAACGGCACCTGGTCCGCGGGGGTCAGGAACATCGTCAACGGCCAGCCACCACCACGCTGGGCGATGAGCTGGTGCGCGAGCTGGTAGATGCGGTCGAGGTCCGGACGCTCTTCGCGATCAACCTTGATGTTGATGAAGGACCGGTTCATGACCTCCGCAGTCGCCGGGTCTTCGAAGGATTCGTGGGCCATCACATGGCACCAGTGGCAGGCGGAATAGCCGATCGAGAGCAGGATCGGCTTGTTTTCCACCCTGGCTCGGGCCAGCGCCGCCTCGCCCCAGGGGTACCAGTCGACCGGGTTGGCGGCGTGCTGCAGCAGGTAGGGGCTGGTCTCGTGCGCGAGATGATTCATGCGGACACGTTACCCGAAACCGGCAGCCGCGGTGGCCGGTGGATTGGCTACCATGCGCACCCATGCAGATCGGCACGCACACCATCAGCCCGCCGCTCATCCTGGCGCCGATGGCCGGCGTCACCGACAAGCCATTCCGGCAACTCTGCCGGCGAATGGGCGCGGGGCTCGCCGTGTCGGAGATGACCACGGCGGATCCCCGGCTGTGGTCCACGCGCAAATCGCGCTCGCGGATGGATCATGCGGGCGAGACCGGGCCGGTCAGTGTGCAACTGGCAGGCACCGACCCGGCGGTGCTGGCGAATGCGGCGCGGCACAACGTCGCGCTGGGCGCGCAGATCATCGACATCAACATGGGCTGCCCGGCGAAGAAGGTCTGCAACGTCGCGGCGGGCTCCGCGCTGCTCAGGGATGAAGCGCTGGTGGCCGGCATCCTGGCGGCCGTCGTGGCCGCCGTGCCGGTGCCGGTCACGCTGAAGATCCGCACGGGCTACAGACGCGGCGAGCGCAATGCGGTGCGGATTGCGCGGATCGCCGAGGCGGAAGGGATCGCGGCCATCGCGGTCCATGGCCGCACGCGCCAGGATTTCTTCGCGGGCGAGGCCGAGTATGACACCGTGGCCGCGGTGAAGGCGGCGGTGCGGATCCCGGTCATCGTCAATGGCGACATCGACACGCCGGCCAAGGCCGCCGCGGTGTTGCGCGAGACCGGTTGCGATGCATTGATGATCGGCCGCCCGGCATTCGGCCGGCCGTGGATCTTTCGCGAGATGGCGCAGTACCTGGCCACCGGCACGCTGCCGGCCCCGCCATCGGCCATCGAGGTCCGGACGATCCTTCTCGATCACCTCGATGCACTCCACGATTTCCATGGCGAGTACATGGGCGTGCGCATCGCACGCAAGCACCTCGGCTGGTATGCCGCGGCCAACCATCCGGATCCAGTGGCCTTCAGGGCTGTCGTCAATCGCGCCGAGTCCGCGGCCGAACAACGCGCCCTCACCACCGCATACCTTTCAAATCAGGTACCGGACTCCGGATCGTGAAGGTTTGATTGGTGCCACGGCTGAGGGGGTTCCACCACGCTGCGACGTCGACTTGCCCGCCCGTCGCGCCATGGATAATAATTTACAAGTGCATCTGACAACGTTGCTGTCTCGTCTGCGCAACACCTGAGCGACGACATCCGATCGACGCATTACTGGGGGTAGTCACCATGATTCAAATCTCATCCCGCAATCATCGCCCGGGCAGCCTGCCGTGGGTGCCGATGGCCGTGATCCTGCTGCTGCCCGTACTGGCGGTTGCGCAGGACACCAGTGGGGGTGCTGCCGGGAATTCGGCGGCAGATTCGGGCTCCATGATGGCCGAAATCATCGTGACGGCGCAGCGACGCGAACAGGTGCTGCAGGATGTCCCGCTCGCGGTGTCGGCGTTCAGCTCCGACCAGCTCGACCGGTTGCAGGTCACCGATGCCCTGGATGCGGCCCACCTGATCCCGAACCTGATCGGCCACAACAACACGGGCCTCGGCACGGCCAACGCCTACACCCTGCGAGGCCTCGGCAATTCCGAGTCCATCGCCACCTTCGATCCGCCAGTTGGCAGCTACATCGACGACGTCTACGTGGCCCGGCAGAATGCCAACAACTTCACGCTGTTCGACGTCGACCGCATCGAGGTGCTGCGTGGCCCGCAGGGCACGCTGTTCGGCCGCAACACCACCGGTGGCGCGGTGCGCGTGATCCTGAAGAAGCCGGCCGAGGAGTTCGGTGGTTACGTGGAAGGTGGTTACGGTTCCTACGACCGTTACAACGCCCGGGGCAGCATCGATGTGCCCCTGTCCAGCACGGTCTTCACCAAGTTTTCCGGCTACGCCATCAATGACGAGGGCTACGTCGACGACCTGACCACCGGCGAGAAGGTCAACGAAGAGAACAACTATGGCCTGCGTGGCGCCATCCGCTGGCTGGCCTCCGATGACCTGACCGTCGATTTCGCCATGGACTACGAGGACGACGAATCCGCCAACATCGCCAACGTGAAGAGCGGCAGCTCCCGCATCACGCACACGGCGCTGACCTCGGGCGGTGGCCAGCTGCTGCCGTTTTTCACCGGCGAGAAGCGTACCTATGGCCTGGGCAATGAGGTCACGTCGTTCAACGCCAGCCTGAACATCGACTGGGTCACGTCCGTCGGCACGCTGAGTTCCATCACCGGCTGGCGGCAGTTCACCCAGAAGTACGCGATGGACTTCCTCGACAGCAATTTCCGGAACCGCTCCAACTTCGGCCAGCCGCCGTCACCGTATGGCGGCTACACCGTTGCCAACGACGGCGACCACGAGCAGTTCTCGCAGGAATTCAAGCTCGTCGGCAACTGGGGCGACCGGCTCAACTACGTGACGGGCCTCTACTACATGCACGAAGACAACGACACGGATGTCGGCACGCTGTTCGACCTCGACCGTGGCCTCACGGCGCCGCCGTTCGCGCCCAATGGCACCTACATCCCGGCTGTGCTGTCCGACATCGACCTCAGGAACTCGACCACGAGCTGGGCGGCCTACCTGCAGGGCGACTACAACATCACCGATCACTGGATGGCGACGCTCGGCGTGCGTTACACCGATGAGCGCAAGGATGTGTCGTTCTACGACAACCAGCCCTGCCAGCCGGGCGCCATCCCGCCGTGCTTCACCGATGTCAACGGCGATGGCATTGCGGACAGCGACCTCAGCAACGTCAACCTGGACAACCTGCACAGCATCAACCCGAGCTTCGCGAACATCCCGAGGGACCTGTCCACGGACCTGTGGACGCCGCGCGTGGCGCTGCAGTACACGGTGGACGACCAGCTGAACTTCTATGCCTCCGCAACGCGCGGCTTCAAGTCCGGCGGCTGGAATGCACGCGGCACCACGCCCGACCAGCTGCAGCCGTTCGGCCCGGAGAAGGTCTGGTCCTATGAACTGGGCATGCGTTCGGAGTGGCTGGATGGCCGTCTGCGGGCCAATCTGACCGCCTTCTATCTCGATGTCTCGGCCTTCCAGGTGCCGGTGGCCTTCCGGGCCACGACCGGCCAGGTGGTGTTCATCACGAGGAACTTCGCGGACCTCGAGAACAAGGGCCTCGAGGCGGAATTCATCGCCATGCCGGTCGAGAACCTCACGGTTATGCTCACCGTCGGCACCGGCGACGCCGAGTACAAGCGGCTGAATCCCTTGATCGCGCAGCAGCAGCAGGACTGCCTGAATGGCAACGCGAGCCAGTGCGGCCAGGGCATCGTCGAGACCGATGGCAGCATCTCCGAACCGCTGCGGGTGCCTGACTACACCGTCAACTTCGGCGGCAGCTATGTCTGGAACCTGAATTCAACCTACGACCTCGTGCCGAGCGCCTACCTGTACTCCGTGGGCTCGCACAACACGGTCAGCACCGGCGGACCGATGTTCGAGATCGACGGCTACACGACCTACGACGCGTCGCTGCAGTTGAAGAACAACGACCACAACTGGTCGGTGGTGGCCGAGTGCAAGAACTGCAACGACCGGACGATGCTGGTCTCGGGGCTCGCGGGCGTGCCGTACTACCAGAAGCCCAGGCTCTGGCACGTCGGCTTCCGGAAGAGCTTCGGCGCCCGCCAGGAGTAAGGCGGGGCGGAGGCCTCAGGACCGGGCGCGCCCGGTCGCCGGCAGGCCACGGGACTGCCGCTCGCGCAGCCGTATCCCGGCGGCGATGAGCAGCACCATCCCGTTGGCCACGCTGACGGCCACGATGGGCGCGTGCGGCCCGAGCCGGTCGAACAGCAGGCCGCCACCGGCGGACAGGGCCAGGATGCCGACGGCGCCGCAGAGCGTCTGCAGGCCGAAGATGGAGCCCCGGATGTCACCCGGGGCTTCCTGGGCCAGCAGCACCGATGAACTCAGGATCGTGCTGGACTGGCCTATCCCGAGGCAGACAAGCGCCGGGATCGCGGCCGGCGACAGGATGTCGTCCAGCGCGGCCACCCAGCCGTAGCCGACCGCTGCCAGCAGGTAGCCGACGCAGAGCAGCGTGAGGCGGTCGATCCGGTCGGCAATGAGGCCGAAGAGCGGGCTCCAGAGCATCGACGCTGCCAGGGCCAGGCCCGTGATCATTCCCGCCTTGGCGATTGCCTGCTCGGGCGTGACGCCCGTGGACGTGGCGGCCTGCACGATCCACAGCGTGATGAAAAGATTGATCACGGCCATGTCGGCCCGCGCGGCGAATGCGCCAATGTAGGACACCGCAATCCGCGGTTTGCGGCCGGCAGCCAGGCCGTCGCGCAGCAGTTCAACGAGCGTCGCGCTCTTGCGCACGGCATCCGGCGGGCCGGGCTTCAGGCCCAGCATGACGCAGGCAGCGAGAAGCGCGATGCCGGCGACGGTCCAGTAGGCATAGCGGCCGGCGTGCAGCGAGTCGGCGCCGCGGGCGGCGAACCAGTGGGAGTTCGCGTAGAAATCCGGCAGCCGGGTCAGCACCATGAAAAACAGCACGGCGCCCACGCCATTGAGCAGCAGCGAAATGCCGGTGAACAGGCCGCGGGAGTCGTCGTGGGCGTAGTCGGCGAGAACGGACGCCAGGACCCCGGACAAGGCCGCCAGCGCCACGCCATACACCAGGCGATAAGCCGTCAGCCCGGCCACCGTGTCGGCCGTGGGATACAGGATGTAGGCCAGGGCCAGCAGCACGAAGCCCAGGACGTACACGAGGCGGCGGCCGACCCGGTCGGACACCGCGCCCCACCAGCCGATCAGCGCCAGCATGACGATTTCCTGCCAGAACTGCAGGTTCCCGGACACGGTGCCCTGCTGGTTCTTCGGCAACCCGAGGTTGACCTCGAGCAGGTAAGGGGTCAGCGTGGTGAGATAGGCGAACAACCCGATGCTGATGAAGGCGGCAAACAGGTAGGCGAGGGCATGCCGCGGCAACACGCCGGGGGCCAGCTTGATGGGTCCGAGACGTCGGGTCATTCGATCACCTGTAGCGTTGCGGCAGGCCGATGGTGGACGTTGAAGGCTGGTTCAGGGTCAAGGCCGGCCAGCCCGGTTGGTCGCCAGGCACGGATTATTGACCTTCAACCGTAGATTAAGGTCTAGGATCACGGGTTTCCAGAGAGCGACGGAGTACTCCGCATGTTGGGAGTCGACGACCGGCTGGTGACGCCAGCGACGATGAAATGGGTCAAGGTTGGCCTGGTGGCTGGCCTCGCGACCATCCCCACGACGATTGCGCTGTATTACATCCTCGGCCTGAGCGTCGACGCCGCACTCGAGGGCACCAACCTGATCAGGACCTGGCTCTGGGCCCTGGTCGGCCTGGTGTTGCTGAAGGCGGGGCTTGCCTGGCTCTTCCGCACCGGCCAGTTCCGCGCCTCCAGCGAAGCCAAGCTCAATGTCCGCGACCAGATCTACAAGCAGGTCGTGAAGCTCGGGCCAGGCCTGCTCGGCAAGCGCCGCACCGGCGAAGTGGCCAATACGGCGACCGAGGGCGTGGAGTACCTGGACTACTACTTCAGCGTGTATTTCGTGCAGATCTGGGTAGCCATCGCGATCCCGTTCTTCCTCTGTGCCGCGATCTTCTCGATCGACTGGGTCGTGGGCCTGTGGACGCTCGCCGGCGTGCCGCTCACGCCGCTTTTCGTCGGCTCTTCCGCCCGCGGCTTCCGCCGCATCAGCAAGCAGAACGAAGAGGTCAAGAACCGCAACAGCTCCCAGTACCTGGACTCCATCCAGGGCATGGCGACGCTGAAGATGTTCAACGAGGGCTTGCGCCGCGGCAAGCAGATGGAGGAGGGCAACGAGATCCAGCGGCGCCTGACCATGAAGCTCCTGGCCGTTGCCCAGTCGCAGTTCGTGTTCCTGGAGCTGGGTTTTGCGCTGTTCTCCACCGCGGTGGCGATGGGCGTGGCGCTGTATCGCTGGTCCGGCGGCCATATGTCGCCGGGTGAGGTCGTGGCGGTGGTGCTCTTGAGCCTCGAGTTCAGCCGGACGCTGCTGTTGATCGGCGAGTTCTTCTTTGCCGGCGCGATGGGCCGCGAGGTCGCCGCCAAGGTCATCGAGTTCCTGGACGAGAAGGCACCGGTGACCGCCGGCTCCGGGCGCAATCCGGGCTCGAAGCCGGGTGAGCCCGTCCACATCGAGTTCCGCAACGTCAGTTTCAGCTACCCGGGGGCCGAGTCGCCGGCACTCTCGAACGTGAGTTTCAAGCTCGAGCCGAACGAGACCGTGGCGCTGATCGGGCGCAGCGGGTCCGGCAAGACCACGGTGACCAACCTGCTGCTGCGCACGCTGGAGCCGAACGAAGGCACGATCCTGATCGACGGCATCCCGGCCAGCGACCTGGCACTGGACTGGATCCGCCAGCAGATTGCGCTGGTGCCGCAGGATCCCTTCCTGTTCTTCGGCACGATCGCCGAGAACCTCCGGGTGGCGAAGGAGAATGCAACGGACGAGGAGCTGATCGCCGCGACGAAGGCCGCGGAGCTCTACGACTACATCCGCTCCACGCCGGATGGCTTCAATACCCAGGTGGGCGACCAGGGCATGGCGCTGAGCGGCGGTCAGGCGCAGCGCCTGGCGATCGCGCGCGCATTCCTCAAGGATGCGCCGATCGTGGTGCTGGATGAGCCGACCTCGCAGATCGACGTCGAGACCGAGACGCTGCTGAACCGCGCGCTGGCGCGGCTGACGGCCAACAAGACCGTGCTGCTGATCGCCCATCGGTTGAGCACGATCGAGCAGGCCGATCGCATCATCGTTCTCGACCACGGCCAGCTGGCCGAGAGTGGCACGCGAGTGCAGCTGCTGGCCCAGGGCGGCATCTATGCCGGCATGATCCGCACCAAGCGGGAAATCGAGGAACGATCACGGGGCGCGATCGGGCGCGCCGTGGGGAGCGCGACATGAGCGTGGAAGCAACGGCGGGCGAGCTGCCCGGTACCGCACACAACGAGGCGGGCAAGCTCACGAACTGGCAGGTCATGCGGCGCCTGCTGGACTACATGAAGCCGTTCAAGGCGATGATGTTCGCCTCGCTGGTCGCGCGGGTCACCAAGCTGATCTCCCAGGCCGGCGTGCTCGGCATTGCCGCGGCGAGCGTCGGCATCTACATCGAGTCCGCGCAGCCCGGCGTCGTCAACTGGGACGTGCTCTGGGGCCAGGTGAAGTGGATCGCGATCGCCGGCACGGTGGTCGGCTTTGCCTCGTACATCGAGAACTACACCGGGCACTACGTGGCGTTCCGGATCCTCGCCATGCTGCGCGACCGCTTCTACTACGCGATGCTGCCGCTCGCGCCCGCCCGCACCGCCAAGCTGCAATCCGGTGATGCGGTGAGCCGCGTGATGACCGACTGCGAGCGCGTGGAACCGTTCTACGCCCACACCATCGCGCCGGCCGTTGCGGCGATTTCCGTGCCGACGATCCTGCTCACCTGGTGCTACTCGGTGCATCCGAAGCTGATGTGGTCGCTGTTGCCGTTCTACCTGGCCACCACCTTCGTGCTGCCCTGGCTCGTTGGCCGGCTCGGCGGCGACGGGGTCCGGTACCGCGAGCAGCTCGGCAAGGTCAATGCCTTCGTGGCCGACAGCATCCAGGGCGTGCGCGACACGGTGGCCTTCGGCTACGAGAAGCGCCGGGCCCGCGAGCTCTGGGAGCGCGGCGCCTCGATGCAGGCCGGCCAGGAAAAGCTCTACGGGGCCGATGCCACGCAGCGGGCGCTCGCCGAAATCTTCATCACGGTCGGCATCCTCGCCTCGGCCTGGATCGGCGTCGATCTGGCGCTGGCCGGCGAGATCTCGATGACCACGCAATTGCCGGCCGTGATCGCCGTGTCGATCGTCGGCTTCTACGTGTCGGTGGGCATGGCCAACAACTACACGGATTTCCGCGTGTCGATGATCGCGGCCAAGCGCCTGTTCGCGATGATGGATCAGCCGCCGGCAGTGACCGACCGCACGCAGGGCGCCGCCATGGCCGGCGTCGAGCCGTCGCTGCATTTCGGGAACGTGCATTTCGAATACGATGCCGACGACCTCGAGTGGAGCCGCCAGAAGAAGGTGTTCGACGGCTTCTCGCTGGACATCGCCAAGGGGCGCCACGTGGCACTGGTCGGCCCCAGTGGCACCGGCAAGTCGACGGTCGTGAACCTGCTGCTGCGCCAGTGGGATCCGCAGTCGGGCGAGATCCGCATCGGCAATCGGCCGCTGAAGGATTTCACGCTGCTCGAACTGCAGAAGTTCTTTGCCGTGGTCTCCCAACGCAGCTACATCTTCAATGAAACGATCCGGGAAAACATCCGGCTGGGGCGCCACGACGCGTCGCAGGCCGAGATCGAGGCGGCCGCGCGCGGCGCGGGCCTGGCGGACTGGATCGCGACCCTGCCGGAAGGCTACGACACGCCCTGCGGCGAGCGTGGCGGCAAGTTGTCCGGCGGGCAGCGCCAGCGCGTGGCGATCGCCCGGGCGATCCTCAAGAACGCCCCGATCGTGCTGCTGGACGAAGCCACCTCGAGCCTCGACGTGGAGACCGAGCAGGGCGTGATGCGCGCGATCCGGCGGCTCGCCGAGGGCCGGACCACGCTCACCATCGCCCACCGGCTGGCCACCATCATGGACAGCGACGAGATCCTCGTGATGCTGGAAGGCCGGATCGCCGAGCGCGGCACCCACCAGCAACTGCTCGACAAGGGGGGCTGGTATGCCCGCATGTTCGAGATCCAGCGGGATGAGGTCGACGCGACGCTCGTGAAGGACTGAAGATGACGCATAATCGGCACCATGAGCCGGTGCCGATTTGTCCCCGCCATCCTGGCCGCGCTGCTCACGTCCTGCTCGCCGGCCGGCGACCACCCGCTGCCCGGCACGCTTGAACGGCACCGCATCGAGCTCGTGGCCGATGCCACCGAAACCGTCGTCGAGATGCCGGTCAACGAGGGGGACCGCATCAAGCGTGGCACGCTGATCCTTGTCCAGGATGATGCCATCACGGTGTCGCAGCTCGAACAGGCGCGAGCGCTGGTCGAGGCAGCGAAGGCGCGGCTCGACGAGGCGCGCAACGGTCCACGCGCCACGACCATCCGCGCCGCCATGGCCCGTCGCGACGGGGCGCGCAGCCTGCGCAACGATGCCGTGCGCGAGCGGGACCGGCTGCTCGGCCTCGTATCCCGCAACCTGGTCAGCCGTTCCGAGGCGGACCGGCAATCGGCCGCGGCGGCCAGTGCCGAAGCCGCGTTGCGCGCCGCCGAAGCCGAACTGAAGGAACTCGAGCAGGGTACCCGTCCCGAGGAGATCGACCAGGCCCGGCGTGCCCTCGAGCAGGCGCAGGCACAGCTTGCGGAATTGCAGACGACGAAAAGCCGGCTCGAGCTCAGGGCACCGCGGGACGTGATCGTCGATGCGCTGCCATACCGCATCGGCGAGAAGCCGCAACGCGGGGCCACAGTCGCGGTGCTGCTCGAGGCCGGGGCGCCCTTTGCCCGCATCCATGTGCCGGAACCGATGCGGGCCGGCGTGCACGTGGGTGACCCGGCCACGATCCGGATCGATGGCGTCGTCGGCACCTTCAAGGGTCGCGTGCGCTATGTGTCGAGCGAAGCCGAGTTCACGCCCTACTACGCGCTGACCGAGGGCGATCGCGTCCGGCTGGCCTACCGCGTGGAGGTGGACGTGGAGGGCGACCCGGCGCGCGAGCTGCCGGCCGGGCTGCCGCTCGAGGTGGATCTCGGGGCGGGCGGCACGCCCTGATGCCGGCCATCACCGCGCAGGACCTGACCCGGCGCTTTGGCGACAAGACCGCCGTCGACCACATCAACCTCAGCATCCCGGCAGGAAGGATCTACGGCTTCCTCGGGCCGAACGGCTCGGGCAAGTCCACGACCCTGCGGATGATGTGCGGCCTGCTGCTGCCCACCGAGGGCAGCGCCACCGTGCTGGGCCTCGACGTGGCGCGGGAGCCGGAGGCGATCCGTCGCCGGCTCGGCTACATGCCCCAGCGCTTCTCGCTCTGGGATGACCTGACGGTGCTCGAGAACCTGCGTTTCATGGCGACAGTCCTCGGCGTGGACCGGGCCGGCATGCGGCAGGCCATCGACTCGCGGCTCGAGACCTACGGCCTCCGTGACCTGCGCGACCAGCGCGCCGGCACGATGAGCGGCGGCCAGCGACAACGGCTGGCACTGGCCGCCACCACGCTCCATGAGCCGGACCTGTTGCTGCTGGACGAACCCACGAGCGCCGTGGATCCGCAGAGCCGCCGGGATTTCTGGCAGCAGCTGTTCAACCTGGCGAATCACGGCACGACGATCCTCGTTTCCACCCACTACATGGACGAAGCCGAACGCTGCCATGGCCTGGCCATCCTGGCCGAAGGACGGCTGGTGGCCGAAGGCGCGCCCGATGTGCTGACCGCAAACATCGGCGTGGATGTGCTGGAAGTGACGGCCGACCGCCTGGCGCCGATCCGTGCGGCGCTCGACCGGCTGCCGTGGGTGCGGGGTTCTGCGCAGCTTGGTGCCCGGCTGCACGTGCTGGCCGATCGCGACGGCCGGGATCCGGTGGCCGGAATCGAGGCGGCGCTGGCGGCGGAAGGCCTGGCGGGGTCGGTGGAGATGACCACCGCCTCGCTCGAGGACGTGTTTGTCGTGGCGACGATGCGCCGGTCGCCGCCCATCGCGGCATGAGGCCGGGCGACAGCTGGCGGCGCCTGTGGGCCGTGGCGGCCAAGGAGACGCTGCAGCTCCGCCGCGACCGGCTGACCTTCGGCATGATCATCGGCATGCCGATCCTGCTGATCGTGCTGTTCGGCTATGCCATCAACTTCGACGTGCGCGGCCTGCGCGCCGCCGTGCTCGACCATGCCAATACCTCGATGTCGCGCGAGCTCCTGGCCCAGCTCGTGGCGACCCAGGTGGTGCAGGTGGTCGCCTGGCCGCGGGGCGACCTCGAGCTGGCGCAGCTCATGCGCTCCGGCGATGTCGCGGTCGGCGTGGTCATCCCGGCGGACTTCGAGCGGCGCCTGCAGTCGTCCAGCCGTTCGGCCATCCAGGTGATCGTCGATGGCAGCCAGCCGACGCTCGGCAAGGTCGTGGAAAGCCTGGCCTCGCTGCCGATCCTTGGACGCCATGGGACCGACGCCAACCGGATCAAGGTGCCGCGGATCACGGTCCAGACGCTGTACAACCCCGAGCGGCGCACCGCGGTGCAGGTGGTGCCGGCACTGATCGGCGTGATCCTGTCGATGACCATGGTGATCTTCACGGCCGGCGCCATCGTCCGCGAACGGGAGCGCGGCAACCTGGAACTGCTGATCACCACGCCGCTTGGCCGCGCGGAGCTGATGGTCGGCAAATTGCTGCCGTACGTGGCGATCGGCCTGCTGCAGACCACGCTGGTGCTGGTCGTGGGCAGCTGGCTCTTCGACGTGCCGGTGGCGGGCAACCTGCTGGCCTTCTACCTCGCGGCGCTGATGTTCATCGCCGCCACGCTGGCACTGGGTCTGTTCGTGTCGACACTGGCGCAGACGCAATTCCAGTCGTTCCAGTTGGCCTACCTGAGCATCCTGCCGTCGATCCTGCTCTCGGGATTCATGTTTCCCTTCGACGGCATGCCGAAGTTCGCCCAGGCCATCGCCCAGTTCCTGCCGCTGACCCACTTCAACGTGATGGTCCGCGGCATCCTGTTGCGTGGCGCGGGGCTCGTCGACCTGTGGGTGCCGGCGCTGAAGCTCACGGCCTTCTTCATCGTGATGATGATCATCGCCGTGGCCCGCTTCAAGAAGCGCCTCGACTGACCCCTGCCAATCCGGCGGGCGGCGCTACAGCGCCCTGGAGAAGGCCAGCTCGAAGCGCAGCGCGATCACGAAGGCGTTGTCGAGGTCCGGGTCCGTGCCTGGGTTGATGACGTACTGGATGTCCGGCTGCAGCGTCAGCCAGTCGGTGACCGGCGCACGCCAGGTGAGCTCGATGTTGGTTTCAGTCCGCCTGGTGCCGAGGCCCTCTTGCAGCCGGGCTTCCTCGTAGTCGTCGCCATTCATGCCCACGGAAACCGCCAGGCCCAACTCGTCGTCGGGCCGCAGGCGCGAGAAGCGGCCCATCGTGATGCCGGCACCGACATAGTTGTGGATCGGGTTGTAGCGTTCGGCGGCCTGGCCGATGCGCAGGAAGCCGGCCACGACGGGGCCGCTGCCGGCGTCGTCATTGCCCAGGAGGTAACGGTCGGCGATTGCGTACCAGCCATGGTTGCCGTCATCCTGCGGGCCGTCCGGGTCGGTCAGTCGCTCGAAGTCGGCCGTGTAGCTCCACGCGCCGAGCGCGAGCTTGCGCCAGTTGCCGCCGCCGTAGCCGGCCTCGGCGACCAGCAGCGCGCCGTCTTCGGACGACAGGGCGATTTCATTTTCATCCGGGTCATCGGGATCGCCGGGCACGCCATCGAGCACGGCAAACTGGGCGTAGCCACCGGCGCCGAACCGGGTGCGCAACCGCAAGGCCAGCGAGGTGACCGGGAAGATCGAGGGGCCGTTCAGGCCGGTCTGGCCGAAGTCCGTGCCAATGCCGCTCGCGCTGTTGATGAACAGCGCACCCGTGTCGATCGCGTCGAACTCCGAGTTCAGGTCATAGAGGCCCACGCGGGCGGAGAAGCCGTCGTTGGCCGAAGCCCAGTCCAGCCAGGCCTCGTAGAGCTTGAAGCCGCGCGGTGCGTCGATGTTGCTGATGACGTGTGCATCGCCGACGTAATCAGCGCTGAATTCCGCCGAATTGTTGTGCAGCACGTAAACCATGCCGGACAGGCCCGGTACGCCGAAGATGCTGCCGGGGTTGGCGATGAGCTGCAGGTCGAGGTTGTCGAGGTAGGTGCCGCCGGTACGGACACCACCGTCGAAGTTGCGGATCAGGTCGCCGGTGTACACCGCGTCGAAGCTGATGCCCTGGTCAGCTTCGTCCGCCGCCGCGGCCAGGTTTGCGGCAAGGCCCGCGGACAGCAACACGGCACCCGACGCCAGCAGCACAGCCGGACTTCGCCCACGAAAAATTGAAGCCCGCTCGGCTGACAGAGACATCGAGTTTTCCCGTATTGTTGAACATGAACCGGGTCCAACGGCTGGATCGGCCGGCGGTTGACAGGTCATCCGGACCGGAGCTTGCAGGAGAGCTGCTGGCAGTCGAAGGACATGGTGAGAGCGCGGGAAATTTAGCAGGAGTTGCCCGGGAACCCAAGCTATGGCCGGAATCTTTTCAACCCCACGCCTGCACGTGCGGCAATTTGTCATGTCCGACGACACGGCCCTCCACCGTGTCTGCGGTGATCGCCGCACGATGCGCCTGGTCGGTGATGGCCGCATCCTCGACCTCGGGGAATGCAGGCAATGGATTCGTGCATCGATGGACCACTATGCCGCGCTGGGCCACGGGGCGTGGGAGGTCTGCACGCGGAACGAGGGCCTGCGGGAGCAAGGCCAGGCGGACGAGATCATCGGAAGTGCGGGCGTGGCCGTCGAGCCGGAGCTGATCGGCTATTGCGGAATCGTGCCGGCGCGCAGGCGCAGCGATCCGGAACTCATCTATGCCCTGCTGCCGCGCTGCTGGGGCCGGGGCCTGGCGAGCGAACTCGTGCCGGCCCTGGTGGATCACGGCTTTGCGGCCTGTGGCCTGCCGCGGTTGGTGGCCACGGTCCGGCCGGAGAACGTGGCATCGGTCCGGGTGCTCGAGCGGGCCGGCATGCATTGTGCGGGCGAGGAGCTGGCGGCCGAAGGCATTCCGCATCTCGTGTATGCCCTGGATAAACGCTGAAGGCTAGTCCTCGGGCTCGCCTTCCGCGCTCCACTTCTCGCGATGGGCCTGTGCGGCCGCCGCGCGCACGCCTTCGTGCCGGCGCGCAAGGAGCAGCGTGGAAGGATCACAGACGCGGGCACGGATCACGCCGAGGTCGACGGCGGCATCGAACAGGCTCGGATACCAGTTCTGCCAGTTCGGCAGCAGTCCCTCGACCTGTTCGCGGAGGTTGGTCATGGACCCGGGCCGGCCACGGCTTGCTCAGATGCCGAGCTTGCCCAGGGCATCGGCCACCTGGCCGAGCGCGCCGGCAAGCTTCGGGTATTCGGTCTCGAAGCGCATCATCAGCTCGCGCAGGTGGGCTTCCGGCGCCGTCGGTTCCCGGTCGGAGCCGACCGTCGTGGCCGCTGCGTCGCGTCCCGGAAGTCCGGCGACCACGCGCTCCAGCATGGCGCGCGACTCCGCGTCCAGCGACGTGGCGGATTTCAGCTCCCGGTCGAGTTCGGCGAGCAGTTGGTGCAGTCGTTTCTGATCCATGTTTTCCGGTCCGTTCCTGAGGTCGCGGTGCAGGCCATGCAATACGTGGGTTCGGGGCAATTATGCATGGACTGTAGCGGTGGCAGGGGGTCCACGGCGCATTTTGCAGTGCCTATGATCGCGGCTTCACGCGCCGCGTCGGTTCGGCTTCCAGCGGATTCTCCGGCCAGTAATGGCGCGGATAGCGGCCCTTCAGCTCCTTGCGGACTTCGTGGTAGGTGGTCTGCCAGAAGCTCTTGAGGTCGCGCGTGAGCTGGATCGGCCGCCGGGCCGGTGACAGCAGCTTCAGCAGGATCGCGACCTTGCCGCCGGCAATCCGCGGGGTTTCGGTGAGGCCGAAGACTTCCTGCAGCCGCACCGAGAGGCTGGGCACCGGGCCATCGAGGTAGTCGATCGCGACGCGCGAGCCGCTCGGGACCGGGAGATGTGTCGGCGCGAGCGCCGCCAGCTCCGCTGCCTGCGGCCACGACAGCAGGCCCTGCAATGCCGCGCCCAGGTCGAGCCGGGCAAGATGGCTCGCCCGCGTGATGCCGTCGAGCCACGGCGCAAGCCAGTCGTCGAGCGTGGCCATCAGGGCGGCGTCGGACACGTCCGGCCAGGCCTGGTCGAAGGAATGCAGCAGCATCACGCG
>CAZMVP010000026.1:0-1630 GCA_964569355.1 uncultured Chromatiaceae bacterium
TCCTTGCTGGTCATCAGGATGGAGATTCCGCCGGTCAGCGCATGCGCCATGCTGTGGTCGACGAGCGCGTTGTTGGTGGCGCGGTCGGCCGGGGTGATCAGGTCGAGCACGACGCCGTGTGCCGGAGCGACCGACACCGTCTGCATGCCGTACAGGACGTTCTTCGGGTTGCCGTTGTCCCACACGCGATCCCAGATGCCGGCGATCGGGTGGAACGCAGCCCATTCATTGATCATCGCGTTGACGAAGTAGATCCGGACGCGTTCGCCGGGCTTTGCTTCCAGCGTGACCTCGGCGTTGGCATCGTGCACCGGGTCGTAATGGAACACCTTGCCGTTGACCAGCACGCCCTTCCACTTGTCGCCGGCGGTCCGCTCCTCGGCCGACGCGCCTTCCGCGAACAGGTCGCCGTGCACGAGGACATATTCGCGGTCGGGCTTCGGATACTCCTTGCTGTACCCCTCCTTCGGATCGACGATCACCACGCCGTACATGCCACGCGAGATGTGCTCGGCCATCGAGTCGGCGCCGCAGTGGTACATCCAGACGCCGGGGTACTCGGCCTTGAACGTGAATTCGTGCGTGTCACCGGGCTTGATGGATTCGAACTCGGTCAGCACGTCGAAACGGCCTGCGTGGAAATCGATCGAATGGCTGTTCTTGTTGGCTGCGTCGTTCCTGAGCCTGAAGTCGATCGTGTCGCCCTGCTTCACGCGGACCAGCGGCCCCGGAATCGTGCCGTTGTAGGTCCACATCGATTGTTTCGTGCCGGCGTTGTCGATTTGCAGGTCGGCAATTTCGAGCACCGGTATTTCAAGCTTGACGACCTCCGCCATGGCATCGACGCTGGCGAAAGACACGGCCAGCAGCAGGACGGACAGGAGAGCACGTGGTTTCATCTGGGATCCCCGAGGTTTTTCTGAAACAGACTTGTCTTCCCTGATGGCAAGAATCAGGCCAGAATTGATAACCGTTCCCGTTCATGCTGTTACACTCACGCGCTGTACCAACCACAACGCCCACCAGCGTGTCTCCACAACAACATTGATGTCTTGATGACTACTTCCAGTGCTTTCCTGAACCTGGCCGGCGTAGTCAGCGACCTGTCCCGCGCGATGGCGCGCGAACTGCGCTACACACGGCTGCTCGATGCGTTCAATCGCAGCTTCCCCTGCAACGCGATTGCATTGCTCGAGCGGGATGGCGCCCTGCTGGTGCCCCGCGCGGTCGCAGGCCTGAGCCGCGACACGCTGGGCCGCCGCTTCGTGATCCAGGACCAGCCACGCCTCGCGCAGATCCTCCACAGCGCCGAGCCGGTGCGGTTTCCCGCCGATTCGGCGCTGCCCGACCCCTATGACGGCCTGGTGGAGGAAGCCGGCGACCACCTCTATGTGCACGACTGCATGGGTGCATCGCTCTATGTCGACGGACAACCATGGGGAGTGGTGACCCTCGATGCGCTGGGCCCCGGGACCTTCGATGCCATCGACACGACCACGTTCAAGGCCTTCGTCGGGGTGGCCGCCGCCACCGTCCGCGCCGCCGACTGGATCCAGCGGCTCGAGGCACAACTCGAGCGACACCATCGCATCCAGCAGTCCAATGGCCAGGAAACCTCGGGCGACGAACT
>CAZMVP010000026.1:1730-16858 GCA_964569355.1 uncultured Chromatiaceae bacterium
CGCATGGGCAAGTTCGAACTCGCGCACGAGGGCACCCTGTTCCTCGACGAGGTCGGCGAACTGCCGTTGACAGTGCAGGCCAAGCTCCTGCGTGCCCTGCAGAACGGCGAGATCCAGCGCGTGGGCAGCGACGCCCACCATCGCGTCGATGTCCGCGTGATCGCCGCCACCAACCGGAACCTGCGCGAGGAAGTGGCGCTGGGCCGCTTCCGTGCCGACCTCTACCATCGCCTGAGCGTGTATCCGCTGGTCGTCCCGCCACTGCGGGAGCGCGGCGAGGACATCCTGCTGCTGGCCGGCTACTTCATCGAGCGCAACCAGCGCCGGCTCGGGTTGCGCGGCGCGCGGCTGAGCCGAGGCGCGAGCCAGTGGCTCACGAAGTATGCGTGGCCAGGCAATGTCCGGGAGCTCAACCACACCCTGTCACGGGCCATGGTGCGCGCGCTGAGCGTGGCGCCCTCGCGGGACCAGGTCCTCGAGCTGACGACGCAACACCTCGGCACCCATGGCCAGCCCGCACCAGTGGAGATCGCGGTGGATGCCGAGGAAGCAGCGGCCGACATTCGCCCGCTGGATGAAATCATGGAACACTATCGCCGCGAGGTGATCCAGGCGCGCCTGAAGGCGCATGGGGGCAACCGCGCATCGACGGCCCGGTCCCTCGGCATCGATCGCGGGAACTTCCATCGTCTGCTGAAGAAGATCGGCCTGGGCAGGCAGGAGTAGCACCGATGCTCGACTGGAAGGAAGTCATCCTGCGCCTTGTGCTCGCCTGCCTCCTCGGCGGCATGATCGGCTGGGATCGCCAGCGGCGCGCCCGCGCAGCCGGCCTGCGCACCCACATGCTGGTGGCACTCGGCGCCGCGCTGGTGATGATCGTCTCGGCCTATGGCTTCGAGGACATCCTCAAGCATCCGTCGGTGATCCTGGATCCCTCGCGCATTGCGGCGCAGGTAGTGTCCGGCATCGGCTTCCTCGGTGCCGGCGCGATCCTGATCCTGCACCGTACCGAGATCGTCCGCGGGCTGACGACCGCGGCCGGACTGTGGACCGTGGCGGCCATCGGCCTGGCCGCCGGCAGCGGCATGTACCTCGCGGCGGTCGCCACCACGCTGATCGCCTGGCTGATCATCGTCGCACTGAAGCTGGTCGAAGCCAGGTTCATCGGCCGCGGCGGCAACTACCGCTTGTCAGTTGGCGTCCGTCGCAACAGCCTGGCGCTCGGCGACCTGGAGGCAGCACTTGGCCGGCAGAAGCTGCAGGCCACCCAGGTATTGCTTGAGCACGACGACAACGGCGATGACTCCATCGATGTCGTCATCGAGCGCAGCACGGATCCTTCCGGCGTGTCGCGCCTGGCCGAGGAACTTCGCACCATGGAGGGCGTGCAATCCGTGCGGCTCGACTGGCCGGGCGAAGCCTGACCCCCTGCCCGGCGCCAGTCAGCGCGGGGCGCAGATGGCGGCATTCAGGTGTCGCGCACATTCCGGCTGGAATTGGTGCCGGGAAGAGGAGTCGAACCTCCGACCCCCGCATTACGAATGCGGTGCTCTGCCAACTGAGCTATCCCGGCGACCGGGCGGCAGTATAGGGAAACCGCCCCGGACCATCAAACCCCGCGGTGCCGGAAAAACCTGCGTCTGGCCACACTGGCAACCGTGTCCCGGGCCATTCCGCCGGCCGTGGCCCGGCCATGCCGGCCAGTCAGGGTAGATGCGGCTGGTCGGTGATGGTCTCGGCCCAGGTCCGCGATCCGGTCGAGCCGGTGTCGCGCGGATAGCCGGTCGGGCGCTCGATCAGACGCCTGACAACCGGCCGGGCCGGGCCCTTGTGCAGGGCCCTGATGCGCTTCCCGACCTCGGAATCCTGCTGGGTGAATCGCTGGTTGTGGCGCACATACTCGGTCCAGGTGGGCATGTCGTAGCGCTCGATCCAGAGCTCCGCATCGGACAGGTCGCGCAGCAGGGTCCATTGCCGCGCTCCATTCCGGCGGCGGATCAACCTGCGCTCACCCATCGCGACGAGGAAAGCCACGACATCCGCTTCCGCAATCCGGTACTCGATCGTGACTACCACGGGCCCGCTGCGTCCCTGGATGGGCACGGCCGTGTCCGGCTCATTGAACCCCCTGGGATCCAGGTTCATCTCTTCGGTATCGACCAGATAGAACCAGTGACCGAGCACCGCACAGGCTACCTGCACGCAGGCAGCGCACAGCAGCGCCAGCCGGAGGTCGGATTGCTCCGTGACATAGCCCCAGGTCCAGGCGCCAAATGCCAGCCCGCCGAACGTCACCATCTGGTACAGCGAGAGCGCACGTGCGACGACCCACCGTGGCGCCGACATCTGCACCGTGGCATTCAGGATCGACACGACCAGCACCCACCCGAGGCCTGCCAGCATCATCGCCACCATGGTCAGGACCAGCCACGGGCTGATGGCAGCCACGCCAAGCCCGAGTGCGGAGCTTGCCAGTGCGCAGCGCACGATCCACTCGTTCGAGTATGCGATACGCAGTCGGTGCGACCAGAGCGCCCCACCGACTGCGCCTACGCCGAAGGCACCAAGCAACAGGCCGTAGATCACCGGTCCGCCGCCGATCAGGTCACGCGCGATGAGCGGCAGCAGCGCAGACGTGGCGCTTGCGCCGATGCCGGCCACGCACCCGCGCACGAGAGCTGAACTGATGATCGGGCTCATCGCCACGTAACGGATGCCGGACACGATCGCGCTGCCGAGCCGCTCGGGCGGGAGCTCGCGCGGCTCATGCTCCGGCCGCCAGCGTGCCAGGACCACGATCAGCCAGATGTAACTCAGTGCATTGATGGCAAACGCCGCCGCGGCACTGGCCAGCGCGACGATGAGGCCACCGACTGCCGGACCCACGCTGCGCGCCAGGTTGAAGCCCGCACTGTTCAGCGCGACGGCCGACGGCAGGTCCTGACGCGGCACCATGGCCCCGACGGCAGCCTGCCAGGCCGGCGCATTGAGCGCCGCGCCAACGCCGATCAGGAAGGTGAAGAACAGCAGGGACCAGGGCGTGATCAGGCCCAGCCAGGTGCAGGCAGCCAGTATGGCCGAGGCCACCAGCATGAACGCTTGTGCCACGATCATGAGCCAGCGCCGATCCCAGGCATCCGCAATGGCACCTGCAACCAGCGAGAGCGCGACGATCGGCAGGGCCATCGATGCCTGCACGAGCGTCACCATCTGGGCCGATGCGCCCAGTGACACCATCATCCAGGCCGCACCCACGCTCTGGATCATTCCGCCCAATGTGGAAACCAGCGTCGCCAGCCACACCGAGCGGAAGATGGCGTGCCGGAACGGTGCGAGGGCCGAGCCCCCCAGTGCCATTCAGCTGCCCCGGCGACGGACGCGGATGATGACTTCCACGCTGGCAGCCTGCGTGCCTTCCGGCAGGCGCGGCAGGCGCATGAGCTCGATGTCGTCCGGATCGATGTCCAGGAGCTCCCCGGTGTCCTCGATCAGGAAATGGTGGTGCCGGCTCGTGGTGGAGTCGTAGACGAGGCGGCTCGGATCCACGGCGACTTCGCGGATGATGCCGGCGCGCGAGAACAGGTTGAGCGTGTTGTAGACCGTGGCCTTGGAGATCCGGCTGCCACCGGCACGCAGACATTGCAGTATGTGGTCCGCCGACACATGGCAGGGTCCGGCCAGCAGCAGCCGGCCGATTTCCAGGCGACGTGGTGTCGGCTGTATCCCGCTGGCGCGCAACCGGGATTCGATGTCGGCATTCGATGGCAGCGGCATGGGCCGAGTCTAGCGCAAGTCGCAAATCCGGACGCTGAACCAGCTTTGTGCGCTGGCCGCAACCGGGTGCCGGACCTACAGTCGGATCATGCACCAAACCACCGGATTCACGCTGCTCGAGCTGCTGGTTTCGATTGCCGTCGGCCTCGTCCTCGTCACGTTTGCCGTGCCGGCGTTCACCGCCCTCGTGCTCGACAGCCGGCAGGTCGCGGCGGTCAACCGCTTCGTGCACGGCATGCACGTGGCCCGGCACGAGGCACTGGTTGCCGATGCCGACGTCGTCCTGTGTCGCAGTATCGACGGCCGGCAATGCCGCAACTCCGGCAACTGGGCGGATGGACTGCTGGTGTTCGTCAATCGCGATCGCGACAGCCCGCCGCGCGTGGATCCGGGCGAGCGGATCCTGCAGGTGGAACCCGCGCTCGCGGTCCCGTCCATCCAGGCCAACCGCCAGGCCTTCGTGTTCCGTCCCTGGGGTCTGCGGTCGGTCAACGGCACCCTGACCTTCTGCGATCGACGTGGCTTCGGGGCAGCGCACGCCGTGGTCGTGAGCTATACGGGCCGGCCCCGCACCTCGGCTGCCAACATGGCTAATGGAGCGTTGAACTGTCCACTACAAGAGACTGATTAGACTGCATAACTTCAGGCCATCATCACCATGAGTCCGGTTGTCGCCCCAATCCCCCCAAGCCATCGGCCTGGGGCAAGATGCAGCCGTCCGATGCCAATCGGCCGTGGCGGCTGCAGTGGGAAGCAGAGAACAACAAGAACGGGGCTTCAGCCTCATCGAACTTCTGGTCGTGCTCGCGGTTTGCGCGATCGCGCTGGGCCTCGGCGTGCCGGCGTTCACCTCGATGTTCGCCAATGACCGCATGAGTTCGGCCACCAACGACCTGGTGTCGAGTCTCCACGCCGCCCGGAGCGATGCCATCACGCGGCGTTCTCCTGTCACGCTCTGCCCGTCCGCCGACGGCGGCACGACCTGCGCGGACGGCGGCTGGCTGGCACAGGGCTGGGTGGTCTTCGCCGACGCCAATGCCAATGGCGTGCTCGATGCCGGTGAGCCCGTGCTCCAGCGGCATGCGGCCTTGCCGGCGGAACTGGCCACCGGGCTGACCACCGGGCCGGCCGGGGCCCCGGGCTACATCAGCTTTGCCGCCGACGGCTCGATCGGCACGCCGACCCTGCCCTCCCCGCTGCGCGATATCCAGCTGTGCGACCACCGTGGTGATGTCGACACCGGTGGCGGCGTGGCGGCCGGCCGCTGGATCCAGCTGCATCCAACCGGCCGGGTGGAGCTGCATCGGGAGCGCGCCGTGTTGCAGGGCTCACGTGCACCGCTGGGAGGGTGCTGAGTGGACATGTCCAAGGTGATTGGGGAACCAGGAAACAACTTGCGCAGGCCGTGGGCCCGCGGATTCACGCTCGTGGAAGTGCTGGTCGCACTGGTCGTGATGTCGGTCGGCATGCTTGGCATCGCCGGCCTGTACCTCGAAGGCCTGCGCTGGGGACGAACCTCGCTCTACCGGACCACGGCGGTGGGCCTCGCTGCCGACATGGCGGATCGCATCCGGGCCAATCCGCTGGCTGGCGCGGCCTATGCCGGCACCGGCCCCGGCGCGGATGGCGGCTGCGTGAATGGCGGCGTGGCCTGCACCGCGGACGAGCTGGCCGCCGACGACTGGTTTACCTGGAGTGCTGAACTCCAGCAACAGCTGCCGACTGGCGCCAACGGAGAAATCACCGTCAGCGGTACGGTCCCGCAGACCTACCGCGTGACGATCTCCTGGCCGGAGGCTGGCCTCGAGGAACCAGCCACCTACTCGCTGAGCCTGCAGCCATGACGCCGGATGCCCCGATTGGGTCGCCCATGACTGGAACCGGCATTGTCCGGCCCCACGGGCAGCGGCCGGCGGAGCGTGGCATGACGCTGGTCGAGCTGACCGTCGCCATGGCCATCGGCCTGTTCCTGATCGGCGGCGCACTCTATGTCTACGCCCAGGGCCGGAACAGCTACCGCTCCAGCGACAGCCTGGCCCGCCTGCAGGAGAGCGCGCGCTTTGCGATGGACACGCTGGAACCGGATGTCCGGCTGGCGCGCTACTGGGGCTTGAACGCCACGCCGGCACGGATCACCGTGTCGCCTGGCCTGGTGGCCAGCTGCAATGGCATTGCAGCGCCGTGGGCCCTCAACGACCTGTCGGCGGCAGTCGAGATCCTCGATGATGGCTGGACCCTGCCCTGCCAGCCTTTCAACAACGATGCCCGCGTCGATAGCGATGTGCTGATCGTCCGCCACGCCGAGCCATGGCAGGCCGGCATCGAGCCCGTCGCCGACGGTTCGCACATCCAGGTCCAGACGACGCTGTCCCGCGGCCAGGTCTTCCGGGGCGGTACTGCGCCGGGCCTCGGTGACGCGGCCGACCCCAATTCGTCCAGCCTCAACAATGTCACCGTCAACGTGTACTACGTCAGCAACCAGTCCAGTTTCGACGCAGCCACGCCTTCGCTGCGCCGGTTGTCGCTGGGACCCGACGGCGAGTTCGACGACGAGGAAGTCATCACCGGCATCGAGAATCTCCAGGTGCAGCTCGGCATGGATACCAACGGCGATGGTGCGGTCGACCGCTATGTCGATGGCGACCAGCCCCTGCTCGACCCGGTCTCCCCGGACTTCGATCCCGATGCCAGGGTCGTGGCTGTGCGCCTGTGGATGCTGGTCGGCACACCGGCCGACGATCCGGCCTGGCGGGATGACCACGAATATCCAATGGCTTCGCATGACGCCAACCTGTCCGACATCGTCGCAGGATCCACGGATTACCCCGCGACCAATCGCCGGCTGCAGATCGCCAGGACGATCTACCTGAGCAACGAGGGCACCTGAATGAGCAGCATGAAGGGATCGATGCCCGACAACACGCGATCGTCCGCCACCCGCCGCGGGCAATCGGGTGCGGCACTGATCGTCAGCCTGATCCTGTTGATGGTGCTGACGGTCCTCGCCATTTCGACCATGCGGGGTGCGAGCCTTGGCCTGTTGATGGCCGGCAACGTGCAATACCACGAAAATGCCTATCAACTTGCACAGTCCGGGATCGAGGCCACGTTGCGCCGTGGCGATCCCGGTGCCGGCGTCGGCAACTGCACGGCGCCGGTGGCCGACCCCCCGGTCGCCGTGGCCGGCCTCGACGGCGAATACACGACTTCAGTATGTGACCGCGGCGTGTCCTTCACGCCCGGCGACAGCACCCGGCTCAAGACCTACAACTTCGAAGTGACCTCCACCGGCACCACCGAGCAGCGCGGTGCTCGCTCGCGGCTGGTCCAGGGCTATGCACTTTCGGGAGCCATCGGCCGATGAACAACCTCCGTCCCATGGCCGGCATCGCACTGGCATTCCTCGGTCTCGCCGGCCTGGCATCACCGGCCCTGGCGACGCTGCAGACGATCGAGCAGGCCTACGAACTCACCCGGGACCAGGTGCAGTTGCCCAGCGATGCAGCGAGTCCGCTGCGTGTCCGGCCCTGCCGGAAGTGTTCGATGGTCGTCCTCAAGGTCACGCCGGACACGCGGTGGTTCACGGCACCGGGCAGCCACGCCGTTCCAAGGCAGGAGCTGCTGGCGGCCTTCAGGCAGGCATCCCTCGAACCCGCCACGCTGATCTATGTCTACTACGAACCGCAGACGAAACAGGTGAAGCGCGTGGTACTTGACCGACGCACCCCGGCGGCGCGGCCATGAAGACCCCAGCCATGAAGACCCCGGCCATGAAGACCTCGGGCATCAAGACCACCGGCGTGAAGACTGCCGGCATGAATCCCGGAACCGCGCGTGCCAGGCTGATGCCGGTCCTGGGCATGGCCTGGCTGGCGGCAGGCCTGCTGCTTGCGTCGGTCGTGGCCAGGGCAGACGACTCCGAACTCTTCCTGAGCGATTCCGGTGAAGTCGCGGTCCGCGCCAACGTGCTGTTCCTGATCGACACCTCCGGCAGCATGGACACGCTGGTCAACACGCAAGCCACCTTCGACACCAAACAGGCATTCACCGGTTGCTATGACCGCAATGCGCTGTACTTCACCACCAACGGGGCCATCCCGGCCTGTGACAGCACCAACACCCTGCCGAAGACCGCCAATCGCTGCGCGGCCTCAAGCGCGTCATTGCAACAGGCGGGTTACTACGCAGACGCGCTGCTTGGCTGGGATGCCAGCCGCGAACGATGGGATGTACTGGCTGCAGATCGTCCCGACAGCCCACTTGAATGCCGGAATGACCGGGGCATCGACGGCGATGGCTCCCCCACCAAGCCCTACGCCGCGAACGGCAGCACGGGGCCTTGGGCGGACACCGCTGGCAGCGAGCCCGCCTGGACCAGCCGCTACACGATCTACGACGGCAACTGGCTCAACTGGCGCAGCAATCCGCCCACGGTCCAGAAATCCCGCATCAACATCATCAAGGAAGCCGTGTCGGCGATCACGGCCACCCTGCAGGATGTGAACGTCGGCGTCATGCGCTTCAATGGCGATGAGGGCGGATCCGTGATTGCGCCGCTGGAAAACATCGACACGGCCCGTGCTTCCGTCATCAGCATCGTCAATGGCCTGACCATTGGTGGCCGCACGCCGCTGTCCGAGGCCATGTACGAGGCCGGCCAGTACTTCGCCGGTCGGGCCGTGGATTACGGCAACGGCGGCGTGGTGCCGAGCGTGGCTGCGTCCCGGGTCGGCAACACCGCCTCCTCGCCGCTGTACCGCTCGCCGATCACCGATGCCTGCAGCAAGAATTTCATCATCCTGCTGACTGACGGCGAACCCATGAACGACACCGGTGCCGACAGCAGGATCCAGGCATTGCC
This sequence comes from uncultured Chromatiaceae bacterium, assembly GCA_964569355.1. Taxonomy (GTDB): domain Bacteria; phylum Pseudomonadota; class Gammaproteobacteria; order Steroidobacterales; genus SHZI01. The sequence goes on from CAZMVP010000026.1 coordinate 10,366, forward strand.
GGGCTTCGGCACGCTGGTGGGCAGCTGCGACGGCAGCGGCGACGGCCATTGCCTGGATGACATGGCGGCTTACCTGATGCGTCAGGACCTCAACGGCAGCCTGCCAGGCATGCAGAACGTCATCACCCACGCGATCGGCTTCGAGGCCGACTTCCCGCTGCTCGTGAAGACGGCGGCCCGCGGCGGTGGCGAGTACCACCTGGCCGACGATACCGCATCGCTTGCCACGGCGTTGAGTGGCATCGTGCTGTCCATCTTCGACAACGCCGGCACGTTCGCCGCGCCGGCCCTGCCAGTCAATGCCTTCAACCGCAGTGAGAACCTGAGCGATGTCTTCCTGTCGGTGTTCCAGCCAACCGATACCGCCCGCTGGCTCGGCAACCTGAAGAAGTACCGCCTGCAGGATGGCGTTCTCGTCGGCCAGGACGGTCGGGCGATCATCGATCCGAATACCGGCCTGTTCACCCGTGATGCACACAGCTACTGGTCAGCGCTGCCCGATGGCGACAAGGTCGGTGTCGGTGGTGCGGCCAGCCGGCTGCCCGCACCGGACGACCGGCGGATCTTCACCAACCTGGTCGATGGCAACCTGTCGACTGCGGCCAACCGCGTCCAGCCCGGCACGCCGGGTCTCGCCGATGCGTTGACCTCGGTGCCCTCGGCCGAGCGCAGCAATGTCATCAACTGGGCGCTTGGCCACGACGTGCGCGATGCGGACCAGGATGGCAACGTGGCCGAGGGCCGGCAGGACATGGGCGACGCGCTGCATGTCCAGCCGCTCACCGTACTCTACGCGGGCACCGTGGATAACCCGGTATCCACCGTGTTCCTGGCCACCAACGACGGCTTCCTGCACGCGATCGATGCCACGAGCGGCCAGGAGTTGTGGGCCTTCATCCCGGAGCGGCTGCTGAACCAGCTCTACAAGCTGTACCTGAACGATGCCGTATCCGCCAAGACCTACGGGCTGGATGGCGCCATCAACCTCGTGATCCTCAATGACGACGGCGTGCCGGGCCTTGCCGGAGCCGAACGGGCCATCCTGCTGTTCGGCATGGGTCGCGGCGGCGATGGCGTGTTCGCGCTGGATGTGACGGCACGCAATGCGCCCCGGCTCCTCTGGGAGATCAACAGCCACGATCCGGACTTTGCCGACCTGGGCCAGGCGTGGTCCACGCCGAATGCCGCCCGCGTGAAGATCGACGGCTCGGTCAGGAACGTCGCGATCTTCGGCGGCGGCTACGATCCCGGGCAGGACAATCGCAGCTTCCGCCAGGACACGCAGGGCAACGCCATCTACATGGTCGACCTGCTGACCGGCGAGCGCCTGTGGAGTGCCGGCAGTCCGACGGCCGTGGGCCCGCAGGACCTCCCGCTGCCCGCGATGCGCTATTCGATCCCGGCACCGATCCGCCCGCTGGACCTCGACGGTGACGGCCTGGCCGAGCGCTTCTATGTCGGCGACATGGGCGGCCAGGTCTGGCGCTTCGACATCGTCAACGGCGGGCGCGGCGGCAGCCTCGTCGAAGGCGGCCTGCTGGCCTCGCTCGGCGGTGCCGCGGTGGCCACGCCTGCCTCTGCCGACCTGCGCCGCTTCTATGAAGCGCCGGATGTCGCCCCGGTGATCATCGACCACAAGCTCGTGCTGTCGATCAACCTGGGCTCCGGCTATCGCGGCCATCCGCTGGACTCGGCCATCGACGAAGCCTTCTACTCGATCAGGGATCCCCGGGTGTTTGGCGTGATCAACCGGCTGGATTACCCGGCCACGCCCGTGACCGTGGGCCAACTCGTGGATGTCACCGGCGATGCGCAGGCCGAAGTACCACTGTCCGCGGCCGGCTGGCAGCTCCGCCTCGTGCAGGGAGACGGCGAGAAGATCATGGGTGAATCACTGACCTTCGACAACGTCACCTTCTTCACGTCGTTCACGCCGGGCGAGACAGCCAGCCAGTGCACCGGCGGTGTCGGCGTGAACCGGCTCTATGCGATCAGCGTGGTGAACGGCCGCCCGCGCACCAACTTCGACAGCCCGGTGGGCGAGCCGCTGACCATTGCCGATCGCAGCCGCATCCTGAACTCCGGCATCCCGGTGATGGATATCAGCCTCTATCGGACGGGCGACGGCCCCCAGGTGTGCGCTGGCACCGAGTGCCTGACCGCCGAGGAGCAGGCGGGCCTCAACCTGCGCCGAGCCGCGATCAGGCGCACCTACTGGTTCCCGCGTGAAGGTTTGTGAGGTCCGCCCGGCAGCACGGTGCTCCGGTTCGCCTGTGCTGCCGCGCCGCCTGCCCGCCAGCCGCCACCACGGCTTCACGCTGGTCGAGCTGATGATCGTCGTGGCGATCATGGCGATCCTTGCCATCGCGAGCGTGGCCGGCTATCGCCGGTATGCGCAGCGGGCCAACCGGGTGGATGCCACCAGTGCGCTGCTGCGGATCGCCGCCGCCGAAGAGCGCTTCTACCTGCAGAACAGCCGCTACGCGACCACGGCCAGCGAGCTCGGCGATCCGCCGCCGGCGGGCCTTGGCATCAACACGACGATGCACCAGTACTACGACCTGAGCCTGGCACCCGACCCGGATGGGGGTGCCGCCGTCGGTTACGTAGCCGTGGCAACTGCCTCGGCCACCGGTCCCCAGCAGGATGATCGCTGCCGGACCTTCCGCATCGACCAGAGCGGCCAGCGCAGCGCCGTCGACACCGACGGCAACGAGAGCGCGGAAATCACGGCCCTTTGCTGGCGCTGACGCCCGCATCGGCCGGTGGCCCGGCACGGCGGCCTTCCAGGAAGAATCCGTCGACGAGAAGCAGCACCACGCCCACCGTGATCGCGGAATCCGCGACATTGAAGGCCGGGAACGACCACCGGTCGTAGTGGACGAGCAGGAAATCGACCACATAGCCGTGCTGCAGGCGATCGATCAGGTTGCCGATGGCTCCCCCCAGTACCAGGGCCAGCCCCAGCGGCACGACGATCCGCCCGGACGGCTGGCGGTGGAGCCACCAGAGGATCACGGCACTGACGCCGACCGCCACCGCGGTGAAGAACCAGTTCTGCCAGCCCGAGGCATTTGCGAGGAAGCTGAACGCAGCGCCGGTATTGTGCAGCCGGACGATGTCGAAGACGGGCAGCACGGGGTGCCGGTCGAAGAGCTCGAAGTTCGCCATGATCAGCCGCTTGGAATACTGGTCGACGATGATCACCAGCACCGACATGAGCAGCCATCGCCAGTTGCCCCTGGAGGTCATACGTACTGGCGTGCCTCACCGCCACCATCCAGGTTCTCCACGCACCGGCTGCAGAGTTCCGGATGGGCCACCGACTCGCCGATATCCGGCCGACGCTGCCAGCACCGCACGCACTTGGGTTCCGCCAGCGGCGCGGCAACGAGCCAGTAGCCCTCGCCTGCCAGCGCATCCGCCGGCCGTTCGCCGGCTGGCCGGATGTCGGCGGCGGATGTGATGAAGAGGAAACGCAGCTCGTCGCCGAAACGTTCGAGCTGGCTCCGCAACGACCCATCGACATGGATCGTCACGCCGGCATCGAGCGCCGCGCCGATCTTGCCGGCGTCGCGCAAGGCTTCCAGCGCCTGCGCCGCCAGCGCACGGATCCGCAGCAACTGCGGCCAGTCGATGCCGTCGTCGGCCACCTCCGGCAGCGCATGCCAGGTCGACAGCATCACCGAGGCCGGCCGGCCCCGGACCTGGTCGCCAACCTGGTTGGCAGCCTGGTCGACGATCGGGCCCGGCAGGTGCTGCCAGATCTCCTCGGCCGTGAAGCAGAGGATCGGCGCCAGCCAGCGCACCAGCGCTTCGGCGATGTGCCACAGCGCCGTCTGTGCCGAGCGTCGCGGCAGGCCCTGGCGTGCCGTCGTGTACAGGCGGTCCTTGATGACGTCCAGATAAAAGGCACCGAGGTCCACGACGCAGTAGTTGTGCAGCAGCTGGTAGACGCGATGGAACTCGAAGGACCCGTAGGCCGCGACGAGCTCGCGATGCATCTCCGCGGCGCGGGCTATGGCCCAGCGGTCGACCGCCACCAGGGAATCCATGGCAACGAGGTCGGTGGCCGGGTCGAATCCGTCGAGGTTGCCGAGCAGGTAGCGGGCCGTGTTGCGCATCCGGCGGTAGGAATCCGCCATGCGCTTCAGGATCTCCTGCGACACGTTCATCTCGGCGCTGTAGTCGCTGGATGACACCCAGAGCCTGAGGATGTCCGCGCCCAGCGAGCCGATCACGGACTGTGGTGCCACCACGTTGCCTAGCGACTTGGACATCTTCCGGCCCTTCTCGTCGACCGTGAAGCCGTAGGTGAGCACGGAGCGATAGGGCGCGGTGCCGTTCATCGCCACCGCCGTCAGCAGCGAGCTCTGGAACCATCCACGATGCTGGTCGGAGCCCTCGAGGTAGAGGTCCGCCGGGTAACCGAGTTCGGGCCGGGCCGCAGCCAGGTAGTGGTGGACCATGCCCGAATCCATCCAGACATCCATCGTGTCCATGACCTTGTCGTAGCGACCGGCATCGGCGCCCAGCAGTTCGGCGGGATCCAGCTCGAACCAGGCATCGATGCCGCGCGCTTCGACCCGGCGGGCGACGGCCTCGAGCAATGCCGGCGTGTCGGGATGGAGATCCCCGGTGTCGCGATGGATGAAAAGTGGCACCGGCACGCCCCAGGTCCGCTGCCGCGAGATGCACCAGTCCGGGCGGCCGGCCACCATGCCCGCGATCCGCTCCTCGCCCCAGGCGGGATACCAGTGCACGCCGGCGATCGCCTCGAGGCTCGCCTCGCGCAGACCGTTCTGGTCGAGGCTCACGAACCATTGCGGCGTGGCCCGGAAAATCAGCGGCGTCTTGTGGCGCCAGCAATGCGGATAGCTGTGCTGCAGGTTCTCGGCGTGCAGCAGGTGGCCACTCTCGCGCAGCATCTCGACGATGCGCGGGTTGGCCTCCTTGATGTGCACGCCCGCCAGCAGGGGCGTGCCTTCCACGTACACGCCGCGGCCATCCACGGGATTGTCCACGGGCAGCCGGTAGCGCAGGCCCGATTGGTAGTCGTCCTGGCCGTGCGCTGGCGCGGTGTGCACGGCGCCGGTGCCGGCATCCAGCGTCACGTAGTCGGCAAGGATCACGGGCACCTGGCGGGCATTGAACGGATGCTTGAGCTCGAGGCCTTCCAGCCGGCTGCCATGAAAGGTCGCGAGCCTCGTCGCGCCAGTCGCGCCATAGCGAGCCAGCGCCGCATCCGCGAGGCCTTCAGCCAGCACCAGCAGCACCGGGCCGCCGGCCAGGTCCGCAGCCACCAGCACGTAATCGAGATCGGGGCCCAGTGCCACCGCCTGGTTGGCTGGCAGGGTCCACGGTGTCGTGGTCCAGATGGGCACGGACATCGGCGACTTGCGATACTGCTCCGGCAGCGTCAACGACAGCCGTTTGCACAACTGCGCGGGATCGACCACGTCGAAACGAACGTCCACTGCGATCGAGGTGCGGTCGGCATACTCCACCTCCGCCTCGGCCAGCGCCGATGCGCAATCAAGGCACCAGTGCACCGGCTTGAAGCCACGCAGCAGGTGACCATTGGCGATGATCCGCGCAAAACCGCGGATCTGCTCGGCCTCGAAACGCGCATCAAGCGTCAGGTACGGCTTGTCCCAATCGCCGAGCACGCCCAGCCGGCGGAAGTCTTCACGCTGGCTCTCCACCTGCTGCATGGCGTATTCACGGCAGGCCTTGCGGAACTCCGCAGCGCTCAGTTTCATGCCCACCTTGCCGAATTTCTTCTCCACCTGGTGTTCGATGGGCAGGCCGTGGCAATCCCAACCCGGGACGTACGGCGCGTCGTGGCCCGCCAGGGTTTTCGAGCGGACCACGATGTCCTTCAGGATCTTGTTGACCGCATGGCCGATGTGGATCGCGCCATTGGCATACGGCGGCCCGTCCACCAGCAGGAAATGCGGGCGTCCGGCCGCGGCCTTGCGGATCTGGCCGTACAGGTCCCTCGCGTTCCAGTCGGCGAGCATGGCCGGCTCGCGTTTCGCCAGGTCGCCCTTCATCGGGAAATCCGTGCGGGGAAGGTTCACGCTCGTCTTGTAGTCGGTCACTTGCTGTCCCTTGGTGTCAATGTGTCGCGCCTGTCAGGTATTGCCGCGCTTCGGCCGCATCACGCGCAATCTGCCGGCGCATGGCATCGAGGTCATCGAAGCGCACCTCATCGCGCAGGTGCGCCACGAAATCCACGGCCACCAGCCGGCCGTACAGGTCGCCGTCGAAGTCGAAGACATGGACCTCCAGCAGCGGCTCCACGCCATCCACTGTCGGCCGGGTACCGACGCTTGCCACGGCATCGCGGGGGCCGGCATCAATGCCGTGGATGCGCACCGCGAAGATGCCAGCCACCGGGCTCACGCGACGATGGAGCCGGATGTTGGCCGTCGGGAACCCGAGTTCCCGGCCCAGTTGCCGCCCCCGGGTGACACGTCCCACCATCCGG
>CAZMVP010000027.1:0-3907 GCA_964569355.1 uncultured Chromatiaceae bacterium
GACGGCGCGAGCATCGTGGGCTCGTCCGGGCCCAATTGCCTGACTGGGCCGATTCCGGCCGGCAGGCGGGCGACCAGCGTCGCATCGTCGCTGCCCAGCACCGGTTCCTCGACGCGGCTCTTGCCGGGCTTGTCGCCAACGATATCCACCGGCTCGGCCGCCGGCGTGGCCAGCACCTGGTCGAGGCCGGGCAGCACTTCGGTGACATCGCTGTCGGCGATCACCTCCGGCTCCGGTGGCGCCACCTGGGCGAGCCGGTCCGCCTCGGCCATCAGGCCGCGGATGTCGGCCGCGGGCGCGGTGCCCACTTCCAGCTGCTCCAGCAGTTCGGCGACCACCGGCATGGCCCGGCGCAGGTAGTCCACCAGGGCGGGCGTGCGTGGCACGGTGGTGTCGATCACCCGGTTCAGCAGGCGCTCGACGCTCCAGCAGTAGTCGCCGATCAGCTCGGCTCCCACCATGCGGCCGCTGCCCTTGAGCGTGTGGAAGGCCCGGCGGACGACGAGCAGCGCATCCCGCTCGCCTTCGTCGAGTTCCCAGGCCGGGAAATTCGCATTGATGGCGTCGATCGCCTCCCGTGCCTCTTCGATGAACAACTCGAGGATGTCGGGATCGATGTCCTGGCCCGTGCTGGCCACCACCGGCCGGTCGGCCGAGGGCCCCTGCCATTCCGGCGTCGGCGGCCGCGCGGCTTCGTCGGGCAACGGAAAGTCCACCGCGAAATCTGCCGGCAGTTGCGGGGCCAAGCCGGTCTCCGACCGGTCGATGACCAGCGTGGCGGGCAACTCTTCGGGGGTCAGGCCGCTGGCTGCCGCGGCTTCCGGCGGCAGCACCGGCGCCGGAAGCACCAGTGCATCAAGGCTGCGGGCGGCGTTGTCCAGCATCCAGCGCGGCTCGCGACGCCCGGCCTGCAGGGTCTCCATGTAGTACTCGAGGCTGACGATTGCGTCGGCGAGCCGCTCCAGCGCAACGCGTGCGTCCTGGTTCAGCCCGGGCGAACCACGGCCTGCCTCTGCCCGGCCGGACATGGCCATGCCGATGCCCCGCTCCACCACCTCGCCGGCCGCCGCGGCGATGCGTTCGGCGATGCGTGCCGCAGGCTCCTTCCCGGCCACCACCAGTGCCGCCGTGATCCCGCGCAGCAGCGCCGGGATCGAATCGAGCGCCGCGCCGTCGCCCGAGCGTTCGGTGACGACGCTGATGGCTTCCTTCACGCGCGCGAGGTTTGCCAGGCATTCGCGCATCACGGCCTGGGTGACCAGCACCCGATCGGCATTCTCCGGCGGTCCGTCCCCGTCCGCCGGGTCGGCCGAAGCATCGTCCTGGTTGATCACGCCGATGAGCTGGTGCTCCAGCCGATCCTCGACCTCCAGCAACGCCGCCGCCATCGTGACCAGCGCGGATTCGTCGGGAATGGCATTCCCCGCAATCAACGCCTCGAGGTCGGCCCGGCGCGCCTGCACGATCTCGCGGAGTTCGCCGAGGCCGAGCACGCCCAGCGTGTCGCCGATCTTCTTCAGCAGCTCGACCTGCGGCGCCAGCTCCTCGGCACGCTCCATGCCGGTGCGCACGAAGATGTCGAGCACGTCCTTCACGCGGGCCAGGTCCTCGCGGATGGCGGCCGCCACGGTCTGCATCAGCTTCACGCTGGGCGCGGCCAGGTTCTGGCGTGCCGCCTCGATCTGGGCATCGCCGGGAATCAGCCCCGACAGGTTGAAGGCCTCGCGGATCGCGACGATGCGGGGGCCATTGCTGGTGGCCCGGGCAACGTAATAAAGAAGATTGTTGACGAGTTCGACGGGTGGCTGGCTCGCGAACTTCTGCTCGCCCTGCGTGTGCAGCCGCTTCATCTCGCGGTCGGCCTGGCCGACCAATCGCTTGATCGACACGCCGGAATCCAGGCCGCGATCGGCGAGCGCCTCGAGCACGCCACCGCACACCCACCAGAGCTGCTGCACGACCTCGGTGCGGGAGGCCGACTCGAGCCGGTTCACCACATCCTGCAGGCGCAGCACCGCATCGGCGCCGCCGTCACCGCGGATCCAGCCCAGCAGCGCCAGCTGGAAGCGCGGCCGGAGTTTCCTGGCCAGCGACGCCGCATCCTCGACGCCGGCGGGTTGCGCGGCGGCGCGGGCCGGCGCGACGGCAACCGGCTGCGGTCGCGCCGCGGGCGACACGGCCCGTTGGCCGACCGCGCCGGGGGCGATGTTCAGCAGGAGCAGCGTGCTCTCGGACAGCAACGGCCGACCGCGCGCTGCCCGCAGGTCGTTCAGGAGTGGCAGCAGGACCAGCGGCACGTCGCGACCACCATCCCGGATCCGCTCGACGTAGGCCGGCAACTGCACCGCAGCCCGCGACAGGGCCTCGATCGCGTCGTCGGACTGCACGTCGCGCCGCGACTTCATCATGTGGCGGCAGGTCTGCTCCATCTCCTCGGCCAGCAGGCTCGCGCCCCAGGTCTCGGTGATCTGCAGCACGCCACGCGCGGTATGCAGCAGCGCCGTGCAACGCTCGAGCGGCTGGTTGCCCGCCTCGCCCTCGGCGTACTGCTCGAGCGCCGTCCGCGCCTCGTTCAGCGTGACGGCAAGTTCGTCGGCAACGAGCAGCAACGGCTCGCGCACCGGATTGCTGGTGCCGGCCTGGGCGGCGCTGGAGTCGGGAAAACCGGCCACGATCAGGCGGTACGCTTGCTCACGAAGGACACCGGCTCGGCGAAGCGGCCCGGCGCGGTGCCGACAGTCGTCCGTGCCGCCGACTCGTCATTCCCCGGGCCATCGCCCACGGAGTCGTCGGCCGATGAATCGTCATCGGGGACGCCCGGGTCAAAAGGGTCGTCGGACTCCTTCAACACCGGCAGTTCGCCGGTCAGGCTGGCGGACAGGCCGCTGACCGCGGACCGGCTGGCCGAGGTCACCGGCGGCAGCCGGAAGCCCGCGACCGACCGGCGCAGCTGCGTGGCAAGTTCCGCGAGCTTGCTGATGGCATTGGTGGTGGCGCTGGTGCTGGCCGCCGTTTCCGAGTTGATCTCCTGCAGGACGTCCATGCTGCGGGTCACGGCAGAAGCGGCCTTCGCCTGCTCGTGCGCCGAGCTCGAGATGTTCTGGACGAGCGAGGCGATCTGGTTCGACACCTGCTCGATCTCCTCGAGGGCGGCGCCGGCGTTCTCGGCCAGCAGGGCCCCGCCCACGACGTCGGTCGTGCTGCGCTCCATCGACACGATGGCCTCGTTGGTGTCGGTCTGGATCGTGCGCACGAGGAATTCGATCTGCCGGGTGGCGTTGGCCGAGCGTTCGGCCAGCCGCTGCACTTCGTCGGCGACCACCGCGAAGCCGCGACCGGCCTCGCCGGCCCTCGAGGCCTGGATCGCCGCATTCAGCGCGAGGATGTTGGTCTGGTCCGCGATGTCATTGATCAGCTCGACGATGTTGCCGATTTCCTGCGAGCTCTCCCCGAGCCGCTTGATCCGCTTGGAGGTCTCCTGGATGGTCTCGCGGATCGCGTTCATGCCCTCGATCGTGCGGCGCACGGCATCCCCGCCCTTGTGGGCCACGTCGACCGAGTGCCGGGCCACGTCCGAGGAGCGCTCGGCATTGCCGGACACCTCTTCGATCGACGAGGCCATGCGCCCGATCGCGCGGGAGGCGGACTCGATCTGCTTGGACTGGGCTTCGCTGGCGGCGGCGAGCTGGCGGGCCGAGCCTTCGGTCTGCTTGGCGGCCCCGTCGACGAGGATCGCGCTCTCGTTGATCGTGGTGACGAGTTCGCGCAGCGCCTCGATCGCATAGTTGATGGAATCGGCGATGGCGCCGGTGATGTCTTCGGTGACCGTGGCGTGCACGGTGAGGTCGCCGTCGGCCAGGCTGCTCATCTCGTCGAGCAGCGTCATGATGGCCTGCTGGTTGCGTTC
>CAZMVP010000027.1:4007-7612 GCA_964569355.1 uncultured Chromatiaceae bacterium
GTTCGATGGCGCACCCGCCGTTGCCGCACCGGGCGCGCTCGGCAACTGGTCCACCGCCGATTGGACCTGGGCCATCGCCTGGCGCAGGGCGCCCAGGCGATCGCTGTTGGCGAGCACGTCGCGCAGGGCCTTGCTCAGGTCAGCGGCCGGCCGGCGCAGGCCGTCCACGGCGTTGATCGCGTCGGCGCCGGCCATGGCCTTCAGGCCGAGGTCGGGATCCCCTTCGGAGAGCCCGCGGATGATCTGCGAGATCGCAAGGTCGGCATCCAGCAGCGCGGGATTGCGCGCCTCCGCCGCGGCCGTGCCCTGCGAAAGCGCGGTGATATCGCGCCGGATGCCGTCGGCGAGCGCGCGCAGGCGCTCGAGCTGCGCGACGGTGGCCGGCTGGCCCCGCACGGCGCCGGTGGCCTCCAGCGCATCGATCCGGGCGGAGAGCTGCGGCACGAGCTTGTCCAGCCGCTCCACGGCGGCATGCAGTCCCGTCAGCTCGGCCTGGCCGGATTCGATGACACCGAGGTTGGTGCCAACCTGCTCCAGCAGCCGGCGGTTGTCGGCACCGACGCCGGACAGGTCGGCGGCGGCGAGGCGCTGGCCGGTCGTGGCGAGGGCCTTGAAGGCGTCCGGACTGCCCCGCATGGCAGCCTGCGCCTGCCGGTAGGCTGTCTGCGCGGCCATGTAGGCCGCGACACCGGGCGTTGCGGCGCTGCCACCCGAACCGGCACCCGGCTTCAGCAGCTGGATCGCGAGCACGCCTGCCAGCATCAGGGCCAGAGCCATGCCCATCGTGGGCAGCAATCGGATTCCGCCGGATTGTTCTGTCATTCGCTCACTCGCTCTGGTCCATGCGTTGCATCAATTGTCGGCCGCCCGCTGGAATTCACGTGCCTCCAGCAGGCGGGCCAGGCTGAAGACCGGCCATACTTCGCCACCGCGGCGGAAGCTGCCGTCCAGGAATCGATCGGCCCGGATCGTCGTGGCAGGCGACCCGTCGTCCATCTCGCGATCGACGAAACGCCGGAAACCGAACACCTCATCCACGACGAGGCCCACCGGGAACTCGCTGCTGTGGGCCACGAGCACGCGCGCGCCCCGCTCGGTGCCGCCGATGCCGGAGCCGAGGAATTCGCGGAGATCGACCAGCGGCAGCAGGTGGCCCCGCACGTTGGCGATGCCGCGCACCCACGACTTGGCGCCGGGTACGCGCGTGATGGCCGGTGGCACCATCAGCACCTCGCGGACCTCGTCGCGCGGCACCACGAAGTTCTCGTGGCCCAGCCGGAAGCCGACCCCGACCCACTCGGCCAGGCCGACGTCGTCGCCATGCGCACCGGCTGCCGCCGCGCGGCTGCGCCGCTCGATCTCGCGCAGGAGATCGAAGGGATGCTCCCGCAGGCTGCCGAGGCTGTCGCTCGCCGTGGCCACTTTCAGCGCTGGAGCGCGCTCCGGACGGCGGCGACGAGCGCATCGTCGGTAACGGGCTTGGTCAGGTAGCTGACGGCGCCCTGGCGCAGGCCCCAGGCCTTGTCGGCCTCCTGCTTCTTGGTGGACACGATGACCACCGGGATGCCGGCGGTGGCCGGGTTCTGCACCAGCCGGCGGGTTGCCTGGTAACCGTTCATGCCCGGCATCACGATGTCCATCAGGATCACGTCCGGGGTCCGTTGCTCCGCCAGCCGGATGGCCTCCTCGCCATCCTCGGCCGTCACCGTCTCGAAACCCTGCTGCTGCAGTGCTCGCGACAGGATGTGCTGGTCGGTCGGCGAATCGTCGGCAATCAGTACCAATGCCATGTCTGTTCCTCGTTGGCCGTCCCCGCGCAAGCAAGCCCGCCGGCCGCCGCGGCCGATCGCGTCAGCGGCTGACCTGGTGGGTGATTGCGCCCAGCAGTTCGTCCTTGGTGAAGGGCTTGGTGAGATAGTGCTCCGAGCCGACGATGCGGCCCCGCGCCCGGTCGAACAGGCCGTCCTTGCTCGAGAGCATGATGACCGGCGTGTCGCGGAACGTGCGGTTGTGCTTGATCAGCGAGCAGGTCTGGTAGCCGTCGAGCCGCGGCATCATGATGTCGACGAAGATGATGTCGGGCCGGTAGTCCGCGATCTTGGACAGCGCATCGAAGCCGTCCACCGCGGTGTACACCGTGCAGCCTTCCTTGGACAGCAGCGTCTCCGCGGTGCGCCGGATGGTCTTGCTGTCGTCGATCACCAGCACCTTGAGCCCGTGCATCGCTGGCGCAGGACTGTCTGTCACAGGGTTCTCCAGGCCAGGCGCCATGCCGCCCGCCGCCGCTTGAACTTTTAACATAACCGTACCGGCCCGGCTACGTGCCGGTCCCTGTCATTCCGTGAGGCGGATCGCTGGCCCATCCACTTGCCCATCCAGCCGTTCCGTGCGCCGATGATACCCCCGGCTTCCGTGCCATTTCAGCACGAGCAGGCGAGAATAGGCACGGCGTCGCAAAACCGGCCTGCCGAGGGAGTCATGAAGAATGTCCAAGCCGCTGCTCGGCGTGGTCATGGATCCGATCGCGTCCATCCACCCTGCCAAAGACACCACGCTCGCGATGCTGCTCGAGGCACAGCGTCGCGGTTACGACCTGCGCTACTTCGAGCAGGCAGACCTCCGGCTGCGCCGTGGCGTTGCAGAAGGCCGCGCGCGGCAGCTCACCGTGACCGACAGCCTGGAGCACTGGTTCGAACTCGGCGAACCGCGGGACATGCCGCTGGCGGAGCTGGACCTGATCCTGATGCGCAAGGACCCGCCGTTCGACACCGAATTCATCTACACCACCTACATCCTCGAGCGTGCCGCGGAGTCGGGGGTGCTGGTGGTGAACCGGCCGCAGAGCCTGCGGGACATGAACGAGAAGGTTTACACCGCCTGGTTCCCGGAGTGCTGCCCCGACACGTTGATCACCCGTTCCATGGCCGACCTCCGTGCGTTCCTCGCCGAACAGGACCATGTCGTGGTGAAGCCGCTGGACGGCATGGGCGGCCGCTCGATCTTCGCCGTGAAGAAAGGCGACAACAACGCCAACGTGATCTTCGAGACGCTGACCGACAACGGCCGCCGGCACGCGCTCGCCCAGCGCTACATCCCCGAGATCGTCCATGGCGACAAGCGCATCATCCTCATCGATGGCTGGCCCGTGAGCCATGTGCTGGCGCGTATCCCGGCCCCGGGCGAGAACCGCGGGAACCTGGTGGCGGGCGCGCAGCCCGAGGCCCGTCCGCTGACCGACCGTGATGCGTGGATCTGCGCCCAGGTAGGCCCGGCATTGCGTGAACGGGGCGTGCTGTTCGCCGGTCTCGACGTGATCGGCGACTATTTGACCGAAATCAATGTCACCAGCCCGACCGGTGCCCGGGAACTGAAGAAACTGGCCGGGATCGATGTGCCCGGCGCGCTGTTCGACGCGCTGGATGCCCGCCTCAGGGTCCGGCGCGCCGGCGGCGGCTGATCGGCCAGGAGCCCGTGGCCCAGCCAATACCCCTGGTCCGGCCGATGCCCATGGCCCGGCTGGCGCTCCTGTCCCTCGTCGTGCTGGCCACGCTGCTGGCCGGCTGCGAGTCCCGGCCGGTCGTCGAGCGGCACTTCGAGGCCTTCGG
>CAZMVP010000027.1:7712-9434 GCA_964569355.1 uncultured Chromatiaceae bacterium
GCATCACATCCGCGATGCGTTCATCGACATCGGCGGCAGCAGCCAGCTCGCCATCGGCGAGCACCAGGGCAGGGACGGAACCAGCCGACCGTGGATCATCGGGCTGCGCGACCCGCGCGCCGACCGGGTACTGGCCCGGTTGCGGCTGGCACCAGGTGAAGCGGTGTCCACGTCGGGCAACTACGAGCGGGCCTATGTCCACGACGGGCGGCGTTACCACCACATCCTCGATCCCCGCACCGGCATGCCGACCACGGGCGTCGCCGGCGTGACCGTGCTCGCCACCGATGCCGAGCTCGCCGATGCCGCAACGACTGCGCTGATGGTGGCAGGACCAGCCGGCTTTGCCCGCCTCTGCGCCACCCTGTCGATCCGCGATGCGCTGCTCGTCACCGACGACGGCCAGCTGCTGGCAACACCGTCGATGGCCAGCCGATTGCGCGCCGACAACGGCGGAGAGCTGCCGTTGCCGCTGATGCAGCCGCAATCTGTGACACAACACCGCCCCGGGTAGCGGTGCTGCGTATAATGACTGCACCATCCCGATGGGGCACCGGGACCCCCGCGCATGCAGGCAGCAACAACCGTGGCAAGGCCGCCAGTGACCTGGTCGCCAGAGGCAGCCAGGGACCGGTTGTCGTCGACGGCATTCCTGGCGGCACTGTTCCACGGCATCCTGATCCTCGGCATCAGCTTCAGCGCCCGCTCGCCTGACCGGGGCCCGGTGACGAGCTCCATGGAAGTGGTGCTGGTCACCTCCGATTACGAAGACCGGCAGCCCTCGCCGAGCGCGGTCCTGCTGGCGCAGAAGAGCATTTCCGGCGCGGGCAATGCACCGGCGGAGGCCGCCGTGCGCACGGCTCCCGGCCTGCCGTTGCCCGCCGATGCCGCGGGCCAGCCACAGCCGGGCCTGCCGGCGGAGGCACGCCCCGGCAGGCAGCCTTCCGACACCCCTGACCATCCGCTCGTGCTGGCGAGCAATTCGCCGGTGATCGCGCCCACCGAGGGCGAGCAACATCCGCTGCCCCGGCAGCAGGCCGGCATGCTGTCATCGAGCACGCCGATCGACATCCTCGGTCGGCTCGACACGGCCACGGTCGTGCCCGATGCCAGCCCGCGCGACCGGTTGATCAGCGCCAACACCCGCGAGTCACGCATCGCCACCTACCTGAGCGGCTGGAAGAACAAGGTCGAGCAGGTCGGGACGCTCAACTTCCCGTTTGCCGCCAGCCAGGAAGGCATCACGAAGTTCCCGGTGCTGGAAGTGGCCATCGACGCCGACGGCCGCCTGCGCGATGTCGTGGTCCGCATCTCCTCCGGGCAACGCGACCTCGACCAGGCCGCCATGCAGATCCTCCGGCTGGCCGCGCCGTTCGAACCGTTCCCGGCCGGGCTGCGCGTCGACTACGACGTGCTGCGCTTTGCCTACGAGTGGCGGTTCTCCGAGGGGGCCGGCACGATCCGCGCGCAATCTCGCCTCGAGGCCCGGGTCACCGGCTAGCAGTCGCAGCAAGCCCTTCCAAACCCGCGGATGCCGGCCGATACTGGCCCCATGCCCGACAAAGCCCACGCCCCCGACGCAACCTGCCTGACCGGTCACCTGCTGATCGCGATGCCGGCCATGCAGGACCCGAATTTCACGAAAACGGTGACCTACATCTGCGAGCACACCGACCAGGGCGCGCTCGGGATCATCATCAACCGGCCGATGGGCATGGACCT
>CAZMVP010000027.1:9534-15290 GCA_964569355.1 uncultured Chromatiaceae bacterium
GCGGTGGTTGCCCTGGGATACGCCGGCTGGGGCGCCGGGCAACTGGAGAGCGAGCTGGGGCAGAACGCATGGCTGAGCGTGCCCGCGACTGCCCAGATCATTTTCGAGACACCGTTCCAGCAGCGCTGGCACGAATCGGGACGATTGCTGGGGATCGATCTCAGCCTGCTGACCCAGCAGGCGGGCCACGCCTGATCCCGGCGCCGGCATGACGGGTTCGGCCATCGTCTTCGACCATGGCGGCCGGCGCATCGGCGTCGCGATCGCCAATCGCTCACCCCACCTTGCCTCGCCGCTGCTGACGCTCGCCGCCCGCGACGGCGTGCCGGACTGGCCGGCGGTGGACAAGCTGCTGGCCGAATGGCGTCCCGACGAACTTGTCGTGGGCATTCCTTATAATGGCGCGGCTGCGCGCGTCGCCGGGGCGGGAAATCCCACCGGGGCGGACAGCGAAACGGCAGCCGGACGCTTCGCGGACGAGCTCGGCACCCGCTACGGGCTGCCTGTCACCCGGATCGACGAACGGCTGACTTCAGTGGAAGCCGAGGCCCGGCTTCGCGAACAACGACGCAGTGGCCAACGCCGGAAAAGGGTGCGCAGCGGCGATGTCGATGCGCTGGCCGCCTGCGTGATTGCGGAAATGTGGCTGAACCAGGCATGAGTCGACCGGACATGAACCGACCGCATCGCGGCACCATCCATTCCACGGCCGCGACCGTCCTCGGGCACACGCAGCATCCGGGCGGGCAATACATCCTGCGGCTGGCGGCGCCCGAGTGTGCCCGGGCCGCCACCGCCGGCACCTTCGTCCACGTGCAGTGCGCACCGGAGATCCCGCTGCGCCGGCCGCTGTCGATCCTGCGAGCCAATGCCGCGGAAGGCTGGATCGAGGTGCTCTACAAGGTCGTGGGCCAGGGCCTCGAGGCACTGACCCGGGCAACCGTCGGCGGCACGATCAACCTGCTGGGGCCCATCGGTCGGGGCTTCAGGCCGGACCCTGCGCGGCCAGTGGCCCTCCTGATCGGCGGCGGAGTCGGCATCCCGCCCTTGATGTTCCTCGCCGAGACCCTGTCCGGCATGTCCAAGGGCCAGTGGCAGCCCCGCGCGTTCTTCGGCTCGGAACTGCCGTTTCCTTTCGAGGTCAATGAAGCCGGCGGCACCTTGCGCCAGCTGGAGCAGTGGGGCGTACCCACGACGCTCGCGAGCAATGCCGGCGTCCCGGGCAGCCGCAGGGGATTCGTGACGGAACTGGCGCGGGCCTGGATTGCCGGCCAGTCCGCTGCGGACCGGCAACGAATCGAGATCCATGCCTGCGGACCGTCGGTCATGCTCAAGGCAACCCAGCGCATCGCGGCGGAGTTCGACCTGCCCTCGCAGCTCTGCCTCGAGGAGTTCATGGCCTGCGCCGTCGGTGGCTGCGCCGGTTGCGTCGTGCCCGTGGTGATCGACGGCGAGCGGCAGATGAAGCGCGTCTGTGTCGACGGACCGGTGTTCGACGGCGCACAGGTTTTCAGGCAGTCTGCCTGACCGGCCTCCCGTCGATCGGCCTGTCCTGCGGCAACTACGTATTCGGCCAACGCGTTCACCCGTGGATCCTTGACCCGCCTTGTTCGAGTTCTATCCCTACATCCGGCTGATCCACATCACCGCCGCCCTGTCCAGCGGGAGCCTGTTCCTGCTGCGCGGGGTTGCGATGTGGAAGGGCTCGCCCGCCGGAATGACCACGCCGGTCCGTTACCTGAGCTACACGATCGACACCGTGCTGCTGACGGCGGCCGTGACGCTCGCGACGATGCTGCACCTCGTGCCGTTCGCCGACCGGTGGATCACGGTGAAGATCCTGCTGGTCATCAGCTACGTCGTGTTCGGCTCACTGGCCCTGCGCCGAACACGGTCCGGGCTCCTGCGACGGATCTTCTTCGTGATCGCCGTGACGACCTTCGCCGCGATCTTCACGGTGGCGCGTTCGCACTACCTGCTGCCCTGGTCCTAAGCCACGCCGCTCAATCCCGACTGCCCGCAGGCTTGCGCGGACGCAATGCGGCGCGTAGCGTTACCGGTTCCCTTCCGGAGGACGAACTCGTGAAAAAGTTGATCGGCGACTCGCTGCGTCGTGCCCTGCGCCTTGGCCTCGGCATGGCCGCGGCAAGTGCATTCCTGGGTGTCATCCCGGCAACGGCAGCCCCGGCCACCAGTGCCGCTGCCGCAAACCCGGCACAGGTGGCCCAGCCCGGCCCGGCGAGCGACTGGCCGCATTACGTTTTCACGATGACCATCGATCCGCCGGACCACAAGCTGAGCACCACCACCGAGGTCAAGCTGCCGCCACGGCTGGCCGGCAAGGATGTCGAGTTCCTGCTGGCGGACAACTTCAAGGTCACGTCATCCAGCCCGACCGTCACGAAACTCCCGTACGCGGGCAACGAGGCCGCCTTCGCCGGCATCAACGGCACGAGCGAGGCACTGGCCAAGCGCCGGAAGATCAACCGCTATCGCGTCCGCCTGCCCGCCGGCACCAACTCCTTCCGGCTCGAGTATTCGGGCGTGGTGGACATGCCACCCGAGGCCGCTCCCGAGGAATACGCCCGCAGCTTTGCCGAGACGCCCGGGGACATCGGCCCGAAGGGCATCTACCTGGCCGGATCCACGCTCTGGTATCCGCAACTGGCGGCTGCCGAACTCGTGACCTTCGACATGACCGCGAAGATCCCGGCCGGCTGGCACCTGATCGCCCCGGGCAATGGCACGTCCACGGGGCCTGACGATGTCGCCCACTGGCACACGCCCTCGGCCGTGGACGAGATCTCGGTTGCCGGCGGTCCGCTCAACTACTACCACGAGGCCGCGGGGCCCGTGGAGGCCCAGGTGTTCATCCACGAACCGGACACCGCGCTCGCGACCAAGTACCTGGATGCCACCAACCGCTACCTGCGCATGTACAACGACCTGATCGGGCCGTATCCCTACACCAAGTTCGCGCTGGTCGAGAACTTCTGGGAGACCGGCTACGGCATGCCCTCCTACACGCTGCTGGGGCCGCAGATCATCCGCTTCCCGTTCATCATCACCTCGTCCTATCCCCACGAGATCCTGCACAACTGGTGGGGCAACTCCGTCTATGTCGACTACGCCACGGGCAACTGGTGCGAGGGGCTCACCGCCTACCTGGCCGACCACCTGCTGAAGGAGGGCGAGGGCAAGGGCGCGGAGTACCGGCGGGACATCCTGCAGAAGTACCGGGACTACGCCACGACGGGCGATGACTTCCCGCTGACCGAGTTCCGTTCCCGCCACAGCGCAGTGACCGAGGCCGTGGGTTACGGCAAGACGCTGATGGGTTTCCACATGCTGCGCCGGCAGGTCGGCGATGCCACGTTCCGCAAGGTGCTGTCGTCGTTCTACCGTGACTACCGCGGCACGCGCGCCAGCTTCGGCAACATCGAGTCGGAGTTCGAGAAGGTCACGGGCAGGGATTTCAAGCGCTTCTTCTCCGACTGGACCACGCGCACCGGTGCACCGGACCTCGTGGTCAGCCAGGTTGCCGCCACGGCTGATGGGGGCAAGTTCAAGGTGACCGGCCACCTGCTGCAACGGCAGAAGGGACCCTACGACCTCGAGGTGCCCGTTGTCGTGATGTTGCCGAAGGGCCCCGTCACGACCCTGGTGCGCAGCCAGTCGGCGGATACGCCGTTCACGATCGAGACCGACGCCGAACCCCAGCTCGTGGCGGTCGATCCGGAATTCGACCTGTTCCGCATCCTCGATCCACGGGAGACCGCGCCGAGCATCGGCCAGCTCTTCGGCGCCAGCCAGGTCACCGTGGTCCTGCCCTCCGCGCCGGCGGCCGAAGCCGACCAGTGGCGGAAGATGCTGGAGAACTGGAAGAACCCGTCCCAGAAGATGACGATCGTCACCGACCAGCAGCTTGAAAACCTCCCGGCCGACCAGGCCGTGTGGCTGCTGGGCCGGCAGAACCGCCTGGCCGGCAAGTTCTTCACGTCGCGGCCGGACCAGAAGCTCGTGATCGACGCCTCGCAGATCCGCGTCGGCGACCAGTCGCTGCCGTTTGCCGGCCACTCCTTCGTGCTGACCGCGCGCCATCCGGGCGACCCGAGGCTGGCCGTGGGCTGGGTCACCGCCGATACCGCCGCGGCCACGGCCAGCGTGGGCCGCAAGCTGGCCCACTACGGCAAGTATTCATGGCTGGCCTTCACCGGCGATGACGCCACCAACGTCGCCAAGGGCGAGTGGGCGGCCACCGACTCGCCGCTCGTCGTCAGCCTGAAACCGGGCGCCACGCTGTCCGGCCTGCCGAAGCGGCTGCCCCTGGCCGTGCCGCCGCCGGTGTATTCCGCCGAGCGCCTGCAGGACCACGTGAACTGGCTCGCTGCGCCGGCGCGCGAAGGCCGTGGCTTCGGCTCGGAGGGCTTGAAGGCATCCGGCGATTACATCCGTGACCAGTTCGCGGCGGCCGGCCTGAAGCCGGGCGGCGAGAACGGCACGTACTTCCAGACCTTCGAGGCGGTCGGCGGCCTGAAGAACGAAAAGACGTCGCTCAGGAACGTGATCGCGGTGCTGCCGGGCAGTGATCCGCGCTTCGCCGGCCAGGCGGCCCTGCTGACCGCCCACTACGACCATCTCGGCATGGGCTGGCCGGGCGTGCGCGAGGGTGATGCCGGCAAGCTGCATCCGGGTGCCGACGACAATGCGAGCGGCGTCGCGGTGCTGCTCGAGGTGGCGCGTCATCTGGCTGCCGGACCACCACCGCCCCGGACCATCGTGTTCGTGGCCTTCACCGGCGAAGAGGCCGGGCTTCTGGGTTCGCGCTACTACGTGCAGCACCCGACACCCGTGCCGGTGAGCGGCATGGTCGGTGACATCAACATGGACACCGTCGGCCGGCTCGGCAACGATCCACTGTCGATCCTCGCCGCCGACAGCGCGCGGGAATGGCCCTTCGTGTTTGCCGGCATCACGGCAACCACCGGCATTGCCACGCGGACGATACCCGGCGCCAGCCAGTCGTCCGACCAGCAGAGCTTCATCGACGTGGGCGTGCCCGGCGTGCAGTTCTTCACCGTCAACACGCCTGACTACCACCGGCCCAGCGACACGGCGGACAAGATCGACAGCGCGGGCCTGGCGAAGGTCGCCGAGGTGGCCACCGAGGCCATCGACTACCTGGCCTCCACCGACAAGCCCCCGGTCGCGACCGGCAAGAACAAGGGCGCCGGCGACAAGGCCGGTCCCAGCACGGGCCCCACCCGCCGGGCATCACTGGGCTCGGTGCCTGACTTCGGCTTCCAGGGCGTCGGCGTGCGGGCTTCCGAAGTCATGCCGGATTCACCGGCGGCCAAGGCGGGCATGGTTGCCGGCGACATCCTGGTCGGCATGGGCGGCCAGCCGATCACGGATCTCGGCAGCTTCAACAAGGTCCTGCGCAGCCACCAGCCCGACGAGCGGGTCACGATCGAGTGGACGCACGACGGCGTGAAGCGCTCGGCCGAGGTCACGCTGGGCACCAGATGAAGTGGTCGGCGTGATGGAGCGGGGACGGGGCCCTTGACGGCCTGTGCGGGCGGACCCGAGGGCTCGTCAAGGCCCTCACGCCCGCTCCATCGCTCCACTCGGTTATCTTCGCTTACGTCGGCGAGGTGCATGCCGCTCGCCGCACGTTGACTTGGAAGGAGGCCGGTGCGGAGTGGGGCACCCTTTGGCGAGCCCTCGGGTCCGCCCGCACAGGCCGCCAAGGGCCT
>CAZMVP010000028.1:0-15202 GCA_964569355.1 uncultured Chromatiaceae bacterium
AGAAGCGGTTCAGCGTGATGTCCGAGATGAAGTAGTCGCCGCGGATCCACTCCATCAGGCCGTCGCCGACCACCGGGATCGCGCCGAACAGCGACACGATGACCTGGGCGCCCCAGTAGGACATCTGGCCCCACGGCAGCAGGTAGCCCATGAAGGCCTCGGCCATCAGCGCCAGGTAGATCAGCATGCCGACGACCCACAGCAGTTCGCGGGGCGACTTGAAGGAGCCATACATCAGCGCCCGGAACATGTGCAGGTAGACAACGATGAAGAACATCGACGCGCCGGTCGAGTGCATGTACCGGATCAGCCAGCCCCAGTCCACCTCGCGCATGATGTATTCGACCGAGGCGAATGCATCCGCGGCGGACGGCTTGTAGTTCATCGTCAGGAAGATGCCGGTGACGATCTGCAGGATCAGCACCACCAGCGCCAGCACGCCGAACACGTACCAGAAGTTGAAGCTCTTGGCGGCGTAGTACTCGGTGACGTGCTCCTTCATCATCGCCGTCAGCGGGAAGCGCTCGTCGATCCACTCGATGAAGCGCGCGCCGCGGCTGGTCGGGCGCATCGTGCCGGTGCTGGCCGTCGCCGTGCGTGCGCTGCTCATGCCTTGGCCCCCGTGTCCTCGCCGACGATGATCAGGTTGTCACCCACGAAACGATAGGGCGGAACGGTCAGGTTGGTGGGCGCCGGCGAGCCATCGTTCAGCACGCGGGCCGCCAGGTCGTAACGCGAGCCGTGGCAGGGGCAGTAGAAGCCGCCCACCCAGTTCGGGCCAAGGTCGGCTGGTGCCACGTCGAAGCGGGCGATCGGGATGCAGCCTAAATGCGTGCAGGTGGCGATGACGACGAGGAAGGCCGGTTCGCGCGCCCGCGTGGCGTTCTTGGCGTAGGGCGGCTGGATCGACTGGTTGGAATCCGGGTCCTTCAGGGGCTCCTTCTCGTTGGCCAGCCGCTCGAGCATGGCGGGGCTCCGGTGCACGACCCAGACCGGCTGGCCGCGCCAGACCACGCTGACCATCGCGCCCTCGTCCAGCTTGCTGACATCCACCGAAACCGGCGCGCCGAGCGCCTGGGCACGGGTGCTGGGCTTGAACGAAGCCAGGAACGGCGCCGCCGTGAAGGCCAGCCCCACCACGCCGGTCACGGTCGTGGCAACGGTCAGAAAGTGACGACGGCTTGCAGACGCCTCATCGCTCATCGAGCTCATCCTCTAGAAATTCCCTGGTGGCTGTCTGCCAAAATCCGTCTGTCCGGCTGGCCGTTCGGTCTGTCGGTTGGTGGTGATGACGCGGCAAAAAGCCGAAAAAGTATACACGCGGCACCGCACGGTTGCCTACCGGACACCCCCCTTGCGCCAGGCTCGGGTCAGGCTCGGGTCAGGCTCGTGTCAGGCCCGCCGCCGGATGATCGCACCGAGTTGCTGCAGCTTTTCCTCGATGCACTCGTAACCCCGGTCGATGTGGTAGATCCGGTCGACGACGGTCTCGCCCTCGGCGGCCAGCGCGGCGATGACCAGGCTCGCCGACGCCCGGAGGTCCGTGGCCATGACCGGCGCCGCGTTGAGGCGTTCGACCCCCTGGACGATGGCCGTGTGGCCCTCGATCCGGATGTTGGCCCCCATCCGCTGCAGTTCCAGCGCATGCATGAAGCGGTTCTCGAAGACGTTCTCGACGATCGTGCCGACCCCCTCGGCCACCGCGTCCAGGGCCATGAACTGGGCCTGCATGTCGGTCGGAAAGGCCGGGTACGGGTCGGTGCTGACATCCACCGCCCTGGGCCTGCGCCCGCGCATGTCGAGTTCGATCCAGTCCAGCCCGACGTGGACCGTGGCGCCGGCCGCGCGGAGCTTGGCAAGTACCGCCTCGAGGTATTGCGGGCAGGTGCGGCGCGTACGGACATGGCCGCCGGTGATGGCCGCCGCCACGAGGAAGGTGCCGGTCTCGATCCGGTCCGGCTGCACCTGGTACTCGCCGCCGTGCAGGCGTTCGACGCCCTCGATGACGATCCGGTTGGTACCCGCCCCGGCGATCCGCGCCCCCAGGGTGTTCAGGAAATTGGCGAGGTCGACCACCTCGGGTTCCAGCGCGGCGTTGTCGATCACCGTCTCCCCGTCCGCGAGGCAGGCCGCCATCATCAGGTTCTCGGTGCCGGTGACCGTGACCTTGTCGAGCACGAGACGGGCGCCGCGCAGGCGCCCGGACCGCGCCCGGATGTAACCATCGACAATCTCCACTTCCGCTCCCATGGCGCGCAGGCCCGCGACATGGAGGTCCACCGGCCGGGCACCGATCGCACAGCCACCCGGCAGCGACACGTCGGCCCGGCCGTGCCGGCCGACCAGCGGCCCCAGCACCAGGATCGAGGCGCGCATGGTCCGGACGAGGTCGTAGGGCGCGGCGAATTCGCGGATGGTCCGCGCATCGACCTCCAGGCGCATGCCGTCATGGACCGTGACGCTGACGCCCATGCGACTCAGCAGCCCGACTGTCGTCGTGACATCGTTCAGGTGGGGGATGTTGCCCAGCGTGACCGGCGAGTCGGCGAGCAGCGTGGCGGCGAGGATCGGCAGCGCGGCATTCTTCGCCCCGGAAATCCGCACTTCCCCCTCGAGGGCCCGACCGCCGGTGATGGCCAGTTTGTCCATGGAATCAGCTTGTGCCGCGGCGGGTCATTCGGCAGCGGAGGCCTCGCGCTGCCCCCATTCCTCCGGCGTGTAGGCCTCGATCGACAGCGCATGGATGTCCCCGCCGATGTGGCTGCCAAGCGCGCCGTAGACCAGGCGATGGCGCTGCAGCGTGCGCTTGCCCGCAAAGGCCGGGCTGACCACGACTGCATCGAAATGCACGTTGTCGGCGCTCCGGACCGTGGCCCGGGTACCGGGCAGGTGGGCATGGATCAGGGTCTCGATCTCTTGTGGGGTCATGTCGCTCGGGCTGGCCGCAAAGCTTGGGAGGCGCGGGATTATAGATGACTTACAATCCGGACCCATGGCCACAGCCCGGCAGCCAGAGGCGGCGGACAAGCCCCGCGACTTCCAGTCCCGCGGCCGCCGCGTCGTGGAAATCGAGGCGGCGGCCGTGGCCGGCCTCGGCCGGCGCCTCGGGAAGGATTTCGATCGCGCCTGCGAGCTCTGCCTCCACTGCACGGGTCGCGTCATCGTGACCGGCATGGGCAAATCCGGACATGTCGCCGGGAAGGTCGCCGCGACCTTCGCCAGCACGGGGACCCCCGCCTTCTTCGTCCATCCCGGCGAAGCCAGCCACGGCGACCTCGGCATGATCACCGCCACGGACATCGTCGTGGCCATCTCCAATTCCGGCGAAACGGTCGAGTTGCTGACGCTGCTGCCGTTGCTGAAGCGGCTTGGCGTGCCGCTCATCACGCTGACCGGCAACCTGAAATCCACGCTCGCACGGGCCTCGGACGTCGCGCTGGATGTCGGCGTCGGGGAGGAGGCCTGCCCGCTCAACCTGGCGCCGACGGCCAGCACCACGGCGGCGCTCGCCATGGGCGATGCGATGGCCGTGGCGCTGCTGGAGAACCGGGGCTTCACCCGCGAGGATTTCGCGCTGGCCCATCCGGGCGGCTCGCTTGGCCGGCGCCTGCTGCTCAGGGTCGATGACCTGATGCACCGGGGTGAGGACATCCCGTCGGTCACGCCGGACACGGCGCTCGCCAAAGGCCTCGTTGAAATGTCGCGCAAGGGCCTCGGCATGACGGCGGTGATCACCGCCGACGGCCGCCTGGCCGGCATCTTCACCGATGGCGACCTCCGCCGGGTCCTGGACCGCGGCGTCGATGTCCACCACACCTCGATGCAGGAGGTGATGACGGTCAATTGCCGCACCATCCACAGCGGCACGCTGGCCGCGGAGGCCGTGCACATGCTCGAGCAGCACAAGATCAATGCCCTGCTCGTCGTGGACGATGCCAGGCACGTGGTGGGCGCGATCAACATCCACGACCTGCTCCGCGCCGGCGTGATGTAGCGCCGCCGGCTTGCCGCATGGGTCCGGATGAACTGCACAGGGTGGCTGCCGGCATCGCGCTGCTGGTGCTCGACGTCGACGGCGTGCTGACCGACGGGCGACTGCGCTATGACGCGGATGGCCGGGAGTCGAAGGAATTTCACGTGCGCGACGGCTACGGCATCCGCCAGCTCCAGGACGCCGGCGTGCAGGTGGCCGTGATTTCGGGGCGGCAGTCACCGGCCGCGGCGGCACGGCTCGCCGAACTCGGCATTGCCGAGGTGCACCTGGGCCGCAATGACAAGCGCCGGGTCTTCGACGAGCTGCTCGCCCGGCTCCGGCTGGCGCCGCCGCAGGTGGCCTGCATGGGCGACGATGTGCCGGACCTGGACATCATGGCCACGGCCGGCCTCGGCATCACGGTCGCGGATGCGCACCCGATGGTGCTGGCGGCCGCCGACTGGGTGACCCGGGCCGCGGGCGGCCGTGGCGCGGTGCGCGAGGCCTGCGACCTGCTGCTGGCCGCCCGGCCCCGCTGACAGCCGTGTCCGCCCTGGTCCGGCACCCCTGGCGACTGGCACTGCTCGTGTCGGCGGCACTCGGCACCGGTTACCTCGTGCTGCGCGACCACGCCACCGGCCCGCCGGCCACCGGCCCGGCAAGCCTCGGCCCTGGTTATTACGTCAAACAGGCCAGGCTCATCGGCACCGGCACGGATGGCCGCATCCTGTACGAGATCACCACCGCCGAGGTGCTGCAGGCGATGACCGGCGGCCTCATCACGATGCGCGACGTCGACGTGGACTACCAACCTCCGGCGCAACCACCATGGCAGCTGCACGCCGATCGCGGGCACATGCCGGCCGATCGTAATATGATCACGCTGGAAGGCGACGTGGTCGCCACTTCGACATCCGCGGCCGCCGGCCGCGCTGCCGAACCGCTCGTGATCCGCACCGACCAGCTGGAACTGGACCCGGAAGCCTATGTTGCCAGCACGGAGCATCCGGTCGTGGTGGAGCGCGACCGGGACACGCTCCGGGCCAGGGGGATGCGTGTTTTCTTCAAGCAGGACCGACTGCAATTCAACGCCGACGTCCATGCGCGCTTCCTGCCCTGAGCCGATCATTGGCCTGGCCATCGCCGCCCTGCTGCTGTTGCCGGCCGGCCAGCCGCGGGCGCAGGTCCTCGCGGCCAATGCCGGCATCCGGCAGGACATCCCGGCAAACCCGCTGCCGTCGACCGCGAACAAGGCGCTGCCGATCGACCTCGACGCCAGCTTCTCGGAGTTCGACCGGCGCAACAACCGCCTGGTCTTCCGGCAACTGACCATCACGCAGGGAACGCTGGCCATCCAGGCCGACGAGGCGACGGCGAACCCCGCCGATTTCGAACACAGCACCTGGGTGTTCACCGGCAACGTGCGGATCCAGAGCGACACCACCCGCGCCACCGGAAACCGCGCCGAGCTCGAGTTCCGCGACAACCGGCTGCTCGTTGCCCAGCTCTCCGGCGCACCCGCCCGCTTCAGCCAGGCCGCCGGCGCAGGCCGCGCCGCGACCGAGGGCGGCGCGCAGCACCTTGCCTACGATCTCGGCGCCGGCACGATCGAACTGACCACCGATGCCTTCCTGAGCGACGGCAAGAACGAGATCGCCGGTGACCGCATTGCCTACGACCTCAAGCGGGAAGTCGTGACTGCGGGCGCCGGCGACGGCGGCCAGGTGCGCATGCGCTTCACGCCGAAAACCGCACCGGACAAGCCGGAAAAGAGTCCGTGAGCCGCCTCGGGGCGGATTCGATCCGCAAGAAGTTCAAGCAGCGGGAAGTCGTGAAGGGAATCTCCTTCACGGTCGACAGCGGCGAGATCGTCGGCCTGCTGGGACCCAACGGCGCCGGCAAGACCACGGCGTTCTACATGGTCGTCGGCCTCGTGCCCTGCGACAGCGGCCGCATCACGCTGGACGGCAATGACCTCACCGGCATGCCAATGCACCGCCGCGCCCGCATGGGACTCGGCTACCTGCCGCAGGAGGCATCCATCTTCCGCAAGCTGTCCGTGGAGGACAACATCCTGGCCATCCTGCAAACCCGGCCGGAACTGTCCTGGGCCGACCAGGAGCGGGTGTGCGAGGAGCTCCTCGAGGAGCTGCATGTCGCACATGTGCGCACCAGCATGGGCATGAGCCTGTCCGGTGGCGAGCGCCGGCGCGTGGAGATCGCGCGCGCACTCGCGGCGGAGCCGCGCTTCGTCCTGCTCGACGAACCGTTTGCCGGAGTGGACCCCATTTCGGTGCTGGATATCCAGCAGATCATCCGGCACCTGGCCGAACGGGGCATCGGCATCCTGATCACCGACCATAATGTGCGCGAGACACTGGGAATCTGCAGTCGCGCCTATATCCTCAACGATGGAAGGATGATCGCCGAAGGCGCGCCGGACAGCATCCTCGCCAACCAGCAGGTCCGGGAGGTTTATCTCGGCGAAAGCTTTAAACTGTAGGCGCAGCCGGCTGCGGTGCCGGTGCGCCAGGGATGATGATGAAGCCGGCCCTTCAACTGAGACTCGGTCAGCAACTGACCATGACGCCGCAACTGCAGCAGGCCATCCGCCTGTTGCTGCTGCCGGTGGCCGAGCTCAACACGCAACTCGAGCAGCTCCTCGCCGAGAACGTGATGCTCGACGTGGAGGAAGTCGAGGAAGGCACGGCCGAGATCCCGGTTGATTTCGACGCACTGCCGCCCGATCCGGCGGCGGGCGGCACGCCGGAGGATGAGACCCCGGCCGACGCCTGGGACGACGGCGCCAGTGACGCCGCCGAGTCTGTCGCCGCAGCCAATGGCGAGGATGGCGATTCGCTGCTGTGGAACGAGGCAGGATCGGGCTCCGGCAACACCTGGGACGGCGAGGACAACCACCCGGAGCCCAGCGACCGGGCCAACGAGACCCTGCAGGCCCACCTGCTGTGGCAGCTCGAGACCGGCAGCTTCACGGAAGCCGAGGTGGTGATGGGCCAGGCATTGGTCGATGCGATGAACGATGCCGGCTACCTCACCGAGTCCCTGCCCGTCATCCTCGAGGCACTCGGCGGTTTTGGCAGGTTCACCATGGCCGACCTCGAGCAGACGCTGCGGAAGGTCCAGGCGCTGGACCCGGTGGGGGTCGGCGCGCGGGATCTCGGCGAATGCATCCGGATCCAGCTTGGGCAGCTCTCGGATGACGTCCCGGGCAAGGCGCTCGCGATCGCGATCACGCGCGATGGCCTGGATCTCGTGGCCGAACAGCAGTTCGCGATGTTGAGGCGCCGGCTCGAGGTCGCCGAGGCCGACCTGGACGTCGCGCTTGCCCTGATCCGCAACTGCCATCCGAAGCCCGGCCTCGCCGTGCAGCCGGCATCGCCGGACTACATCGTGCCGGACGTCTTCGTGCGCAAGCGCAACGGCCAGTGGATCGTCGACATCAACCGCTCGATCACGCCGCGGCTCAAGGTCAACCAGGCCTATGCCGACCTCGTGCGCGGCGACAGCGACCACGCGACGCTGCGCAACCAGTTGCAGGAGGCCCGGTGGCTGGTGCGCAGCCTCGAGATCCGCAACGACACGCTGCTGAAGGTGGCCATGTGCATCGTCGACCGCCAGGCCGAGTTCCTCGACCAGGGCGAGGAAGCGATGCGCCCGATGGTCCTGCGTGACGTCGCGGAACTGGTGGAGATGCACGAGTCCACGATCTCGCGCGTGACCGCCAACAAATACATGCACACCCCGCGCGGCGTGTTCGAGTTCCGCCACTTCTTTTCCAGCCAGGTTACCGGCGACGACGGCAGCGAGCAGTCGTCCACGGCGATCCGGGCCAAGATCAGGAAGCTGGTTGCCCAGGAAGATCCGGCGAAACCCCTGTCCGACAGCCAGCTGGCCACCCTGCTCGAACGGCAGGGCATCCGGGTTGCACGGCGCACGGTGGCAAAATACCGCGAGGCCATGCAGATTGCACCATCAGGGGAACGGCGGAAGCGGCCGGCCCGCGCGGCGCTGAAGGGAGGCAGGCCCGGGGAATGAACCAGGCAGGCCCCGCCATGGTCTGAATACCTGCGGGGTCGATCCAGATCAACAACACAAGCAGGAGGCAGCCAACATGCAACTCAACCTCTCCGGCCATCACGTCGATGTCACCGACTCCATGCGCGAGTACGTGCAGACCAAGCTGAACCGGGTCGAACGCCTCTTCGACCAGGTCACCGATATCAACTGCGTGCTGACGGTGGACAAGCTGCAGCACCGCGCCGAAGCCACCGTGAACGTGGCCGGCGCCCAGCTCCATGCCAACGCCACCGAAGACAACATGTATGCCGCGATCGACATGCTGATCGACAAGCTCGGCAGCCAGCTGCGCAAGCACAAGGAAAAGGTCACCGACCACCAGGCGCGGAAGGTCGACAAGCGGGTCGTGTCGTGAGCCGGATGGCCTGATGTCGATGCGGCTCGTGATCGTCAGCGGCCTGTCCGGCTCCGGCAAGACGGTTGCCCTGCATTACTTCGAGGACCTTGGCTTCTATTGCATCGACAACGTGCCGGCGGCGCTGCTCGCCACGATCGTCGGCGAGCTCACGGCCACGGAAGATCCGCTCTACGCGAACCTCGCAATCGGCATCGATGCCAGGAACCGCGCCACGGACCTGGCCCGGTTGCCCGAGTTCATCCGGGAAGTCCGCTCCCGGGGCTACCGGTGCGAGATCGTGTTCCTGCATGCGGACGACAACGTGCTGCTCAAGCGCTATGGCGAGACCCGCCGCAAGCATCCGTTGTCTGCGGCGGGCTTGAGCCTCCGGGAGGCGATCGACCGGGAACGGCAGTTGCTGGAGCCGATCATCGCCTCCGCGGAGCTCGTGCTGGATACCACGCGCACCAGCATCTACGACCTCCGTGACATCATCCGCCGGCGCGTCGGCGGCCATGACCGGCCC
Organism: uncultured Chromatiaceae bacterium; assembly: GCA_964569355.1. GTDB lineage: Bacteria > Pseudomonadota > Gammaproteobacteria > Steroidobacterales > SHZI01. The sequence continues at coordinate 8,935 of CAZMVP010000028.1, forward strand.
GGCCTGTCGATCCTGATCGAGTCGTTCGGCTACAAGCACGGCATACCGGCCGATGCGGATTTCGTGTTCGACCTCCGCTGCCTGCCGAACCCCTACTGGGATCCGGCCTTGCGTGACCTGACCGGCCGGGACGACAAGGTCATCGACTTCCTGGATGCCGCCGCCGGCGTGCAGCGGATGTACGAGGACATCCTGGGTTTCCTCGACCACTGGATACCGGAATACATCGATTTCAACCGCAACTACCTCACGGTCGCGATCGGCTGCACCGGCGGCCAGCACCGTTCGGTCTACATGGCGGAGAAGCTGGCGCGCGAGCTGTCGAAGCGCTACTCGCCGGTACTCACCCGGCACAATGAACTGCCGCGGAGCCAGGGCAGGCTGCTGGCGCCGCAGTTCGGCGGGCCGCCGGCGGAAACCGCGGGGGCGTGAACCTTCGCGCGTGACGCCGCGCCTGGTGCCTGCCGGGGCCGGGCCTGTCTGGCAAGGAACCGCTCAGGGACCGTCGGCGGCCTTCAGCACCCGCACGCGCTGCGAGTATTCCTCGCTCAGGTCCCGCCAGCCGGTGATTCCTGCCGGCGCCTGGATCGGTTCGCCATTCATGAATGCCTTGAGGTCGTCGCAGCGGCTCATCGCATCCTCGTAGCCGATCTGGATCAGTTCACGCGTGTAGGCGGCCTCGAAGAGCAGGTAGCTGAGGAGCTGGCTGCCGCCGTAGTTCAATGCCCCGAGGCCGCTCATCAATACACGCAAGGGTCGCGGCATCTCCAGCGCATGACGGGCCGCGATCGCCCGGAAATCCCGGCTGGGCAGCATGATGAAGGCGTCGGTGTGGTGGAGCTGGCCGAACTCCCCTTCGAGCACGCGACCCGGGGTCTCCTCGAGGATCAGGTTGATGCGGATCAGGTTCTCGAGGTCGCTCGACAGGCCGTCCATGAACAGGGCATCGAGGATGTAACCGGCGATCCGGCCAAAGCTTGGATAGGGCACGAACTCGTTGGCCGCCGGCAGCGGTTCCGGCGCCTCGTTGCGCACGCCGATCACGAGCAACCGCTGGGCGCCGAGGTGCAACGCCGGAGACAGCGGCGTTGCCTGGCGCATTGCGCCGTCGCCGAAGTATTCCGAACCGATGCGCACGGGCGGGAAGATCATCGGCACGGCGATGCTCGCCATCAGGTGCTCGAGCTGGATCTTGGTGGGCCGGCCCTTGCGCCGGACTCGCTCCCAGGGTTGCTGGTTGCCATTGCCCTGGTAGAAGTTCACCGATCGCGCCGAGGTGTAGCCGGCCGCCGTGATGGCAAGCCCCTGCAGGTAGCCGTTGTCGATCGAATCCTGGATGCCGTCGAAATTGATCCGGCCACGGAGCAGTGCCCACAGCGGATCGTTGTTCAGCAGCGACTGCGGGTTGCGCGGGCCGAGGCCGCCCAGCACCAGCGCCGCCAGCCAGTGCAGGCTGCTCTTCAGCATCGTCAGGGCGTCGCACCGGAAGACCTGGCTTGAATGGAAATTGCCCCAGACCCGCTCGAGGTCCGCGACAGCGGCGCGGAATGACCGGGCCCGGGAGGCGAGGACTGTCGCACTGATCGCGCCCGCCGAGGTGCCGCTCAGGATCGGGAACGGGTTCGCGATGCGGCGGGGAAGGATCTCCGCCAGCGCCTTCAGCACACCCACCTGGTACGCGCCACGCGCACCGCCACCCGGCAGGATCAGGCCGACCTTGTGGTCCTGCAGGTTCCCCGTGGATGTCTTGCGCCGGTCCAGGCTCATGCCGCTTGCACTCCGGTCGGCCGGTTGATGCCCCGCGGATGGTACGCACAGCCCGACAATCGCCACAAGGTACGGCTGCACGAAACGGCCCGATGCCGGTGCTATGCTCGCCCGGGTCAACCGCCCGAGGCACCCCGCATGATGCGCACTCTGATCGTCGTTCTGGCATTGGCGCTGGTGATCGGCCTCGCCCTGGGCTGGCTCAACACGGCGAAGGCGGCATCGCCTGCCGTGGGTGATGCCGCGCCGGCCTTCCGGCTGCAGGACCAGGACGGGGCCTGGCGCAGCCTGGCCGACTTCCGGGGTCGCTGGCTCGTGCTGTACTTCTACCCGAAGGCCGACACGCCCGGCTGCACGAAGGAGGCCTGCGAGTTCCGCGACAACATCTACGCCTTCGAGGAGATGGGCGTGGGCGTGGCCGGCATCAGCATCGATGCCGTCAACGACCAGAAGAAGTTCGCCGGGAAGTACAGCCTGCCCTTCCCGCTGCTCGCGGACATCGATGGCGGCACGGCCGCGGCCTACGGCGTGCTGAAGAACCTTGGCGTGACGAAGATCGCCAGCCGCCAGACCTTCCTGATCCGGCCGGACGGCACGATTGCCCGCCACTACGGGAAAGTGGACCCTGCGTCACATTCGAAGGAAGTGCTGGCGGACCTCCGCGCGCTCGGGCTGAAACCGGCGGGTTGAGCACCGCGCCCGTCGGCACAGAAGCGCTCCAGCACCATCCGGACCTGGGCCATGCGCCAGCCGGGCAGCTGATCCGCGTCCGCGTCGACGGGATGGCCCACGCTTGCCCGCAGGATGCCGGCAAGCAGCCGCCGGTGGGCGACCGGCAGCTTTCGAAGCGTGCAGAGCCTGACCGGCATGAGGCCAGTGTGCCGGGGCCCGGGCTTGATGTCAGGCCGACTTTGTCGTGATGGCGGCCGGATTCGCCGCCTCGCGGGCATCGTGTCGGCGCCCCAGCCACCAGCCGTTCAGCGCCCACAACGCAGCCAGGCCGGCGCCGAGCAGCGCAACCGCCGCATTCGACCCCCTGCCGGCTTCCAGCGCCGCCATCACCTGGGCCGACAACGCGTCGCCACCGCGATAGACCGGCACGTCGATCAGGCTCTTGGCCTTGTACTTGGTCTCGGTGTCCACCGTGCTGAACAGCATCTCGCGTCCGGGACGGATGAACGAGTACTCGCCGACGCGCCGCGTGACCATCACCACGGCCAGGACCGCGAAGGTGTTCACCGCCGCCAGGCCGAGGAAGCCCCCGACCATGATGAGCGGCACGATCGTCAGCAGCACGACCACGCCCAGCCTCGAGGCCACGCGCCCGGTGATGAACAGCTGCAGCAGCACGGTCAACCCCTGCACGACGTAATCGATCCGGGCAAAGATCTGCGTGCGGTGCGCGGTGTCGGTGAAGGTTTCGCTGACGAGGCGCAACTGCTCGAAGTACAGGAAGGTGTTGACCGAGGCCAGCAGGATCACGAAGGTCGCAATCCCCAGCAGGTAGGGGGACTTGAACACGAGAGAGAAGCCGGCGAACGGATTGCCGCCCATGGGTTTGTCACGTGCGCCCCTCACGAGCTTCGCGCCTTCGGAGGCATCCTTGCCGGATGCCGCGAGCAGGTCGAAATCATCCGGCGCCGCCCACACGGCCAGCAGCGCCCGCTGGAAAAAGATGGCCAGGATGAACATGCCGGCACCCAGGTAGAGGATGCCCGGATTCCCCACCCACCGGACGATCAGGTCGGTCAGCACGGGGCCGGCCAGCGCGCCGGTGGTGCCGCCGGCCGCGATCACGCCGAACAGGCGGCGCACCTGGCCCGAGTCGAAGAGCTCCAGCAGGAAACTCCAGAACACCGACACGATGAACAGGTTCAGCACGCTGATCCAGACGTAGAAGAACTGCGCCACGGCCACGTTCCGGTCGTCGGCACCGAGCACGGCCCCGGTCCCGGCCAGCGACAGCGCGACCACGCCGTAGATCCACGGCAGGAAGGCGCTGCGGCGGAACTTCGTGCAGGCCCAGCCGTACAGCGGCACGACGCCGATCGACACGATCCAGGTCACGACGAACAGGTCGCTGACCCGTTCCGCCCCGAGAATCGTGCCGACGGTTTCGCGGACCGGCCGGACCGCGAAATAGCCACCCATCACGCAGAAGAACAGCAGGAAGGCCGTGACGACGGCCTGCAATTCATGGGGCCTGATCTCCGTCGTGCGGCCGAGCAGCCGCCCCAGCACGGATGAAGCCTCGCGCACCGGTCAGCCGAGCTCAGCCGTCACGCGTCACCGACACGATCTGCATCGAATTGGTCCTGCCGGCCACGCCCGTCAACTCGCCCTTGGTCACGATCACGAGGTCGCCGACCTTCACGTGCTCCATGTCCAGCAGCACGCGGAACACTTCCTGGTAGATCCGCTCGATGTCCGTGTGCGTGATGTCGAAGGCCACCGGGTACACGCCGCGGTACATCACCACGCGCCGACGGGTCTCCTCGTGGCGGGTAAAGGCGAAGATCGGGATGTCCGACCGGATGCGCGACATCCACAAGGGCGTGGCACCGGATTCGGTCAGCGCGATGATGGCCGTCACCGGCAGGTGGTTGGCGGTGTACATCACCGCCATCGCGATCGCCTCGTCCACCGCGTTGAACTGGTCGTCGTTGCGGTGGCTGGGCCGCCCGAGCGTCAGGTCGTAGGCCTCGGCGCCCACGCAGACCTCGGCCATGGTCTTCACGGCGCGCACCGGATAATCACCCACCGCCGTTTCCGCCGACAGCATCACGGCATCGGTGCCATCCAGCACCGCATTGGCGATGTCGGAGACTTCCGCGCGGGTCGGCACCTGGCTGTGGATCATCGATTCCAGCATCTGCGTGGCCGTGATCGCCACCTTGTGCCGCTGGCGGGTCAGCTTGAGGATCTTCTTCTGCAGACCCGTCAGGCCCGCATTGCCCATCTCCACGCCGAGGTCGCCACGGGCCACCATGACCGCATCCGACGCGTCGATGATGGCCTCCAGGTTGTCGATGGCCTCCACCCGCTCGATCTTGGCGACGATCCGGGCCGTGCCGCCGGCTTCGCGGAGCAGCGCCCGGGCGATTTTCACGTCATCGGCCGAGCGGACGAAGGACACCGCCAGCCAGTCGATGCCGAGGGCCGCGGCACGCCGGACATCCTCGCGATCCTTGTCCGTCAGCGCCGGTGCCGACAGGCCGCCACCCTGCTTGTTGATGCCCTTGTTGTCGGCGAGCCGGCCGCCCTGGGTCACCGTGCAATGGATGCGGGTGTCGACCACGCGGTCGACGGTGAGGATGATGAAGCCGTCATCGAGCAGCAGCACATCGCCGGCGCCGACGTCCCGGCACAGGGCCGGATAGGCCACGCCGACGCCTTCCACCGTGCCACCATCGGCCGGCAGGGCCGGATCGAGGTAGAAGGGCTGCCCTTCGATGAGCTGGACCGCGCCCTCCCGGAAGCGCTGGATCCGGATCTTCGGCCCCTGCAGGTCGCCCAGCACCGCCACGTACTTGCCGCTGGCTGCCGCGGCGTCGCGCACCATCCGCACGCGGCGCTCGCGATCGCCCTCCTGCCCGTGCGAAAAATTGACCCGGACGACATCGGCACCCGCCGCGATCAACCGTGCCAGCGTGGCGGCATCATCGGTCGCCGGACCGAGGGTCGCGATGATCTTCGTTCCGCGCATGGCGATCAGCGGTTCATCGGCTGGCGGCGCGGGCCCGTTCGGCAAGGGCGGCCACGGCCGGCAGCACGGTGCCATCGAGGTATTCGAGGAAGGCGCCGCCACCGGTGGACACGTAGGAGATCCGGTCCGCCAGCCGGTATTTTTCCAGCGCGGCCAGCGTGTCGCCGCCGCCGGCCACGCTGAACGCCGCCGAACGGGCCACGGCCTGGGCCACCTGCCGCGTGCCGTGGCTGAACTGTTCGATTTCGAAGACGCCGACCGGGCCGTTCCAGACCACCGTGCCAGCCTTCGCGATCAGGCTGGCATAGGCCCTGGCCGTGCGCGGGCCGATGTCGAGGATCAGGTCGTCGGCAGCCACCTGGTCCGCCGCGCGGATCGCGGCCTTCGCCGACCGGGACACGGACTTCGCGACGACCGCATCGACCGGCAGCGGGATCGTGGCCCGCACCCCCTTGCCCGCCAGCAGGCGCCGGGCCTCGGGAATCAATGCCGGTTCGTGCAGCGACTTGCCGACCGGCCGGCCCGCGGCCGCCAGGAAGGTGTTGGCGATGCCCCCACCGACGATCAGCTGGTCGACGCGGCGGGCGAAGGATTCGAGGATGGTCAGCTTCGTCGAGACCTTCGAGCCGCCGACGATCGCCGCGACCGGCCGGCGCGGATTGCGCAGCACGCGATCGAGCGCCTCGAGTTCCGCCACCAGCAAGGGTCCGGCGCAGGCCACCGGCGCGTAGCGGGCCACCCCCTCGGTGCTGGCCTCGGCCCGGTGTGCCGAGCCAAAGGCATCCATCACGAAGA
>CAZMVP010000029.1:0-15095 GCA_964569355.1 uncultured Chromatiaceae bacterium
CGGCGGCATATGCCGAGGCACCGAGGGCCGCCGTCATGTAGCCGAGCTGGGACAGCGTCGAATAGGCAATCACGCGCTTGATGTCGTTCTGTACCACGCCGACGAAGCCCGTCAGGAGCGCCGTCGTTGCGCCGATGACGAGTACCAGCGACAGCGCGACCTCGGAGTGCTCGAACAACGGTGACATCCGCGCCACCATGAAGACGCCTGCCGTGACCATCGTGGCGGCATGGATCAACGCGGAAATCGGCGTCGGGCCCTCCATCGAATCTGGCAGCCAGACATGCAACGGGATCTGTGCGGACTTGCCCATCGCGCCGACGAACAGCAGGATGCAGGCCACCGTCATGACGGGCCACGGCGTGCCGCCCCAGACCTGCATGGTCTGGCTGCTGGCCTCCGGCGCCTGCGCGAACACGGTGGCGTAATCGAGGCTGCCGGTGGCCATCAGGACAACGGCGATGCCGAGCAGGAAACCGAAGTCACCCACCCGGTTCACGATGAATGCCTTCAGGTTGGCGAAGACGGCGGTCGGCCGGTTGTACCAGAAGCCGATCAGCAGGTAGGACATCAGGCCGACCAGCTCCCACCCGACGAACAACTGCATGAAGTTGTTTGCCATCACGAGGATCAGCATCGAGAACGTGAACAGCGAGATGTAGCAGAAGAAGCGCTGGTAGCCGGGGTCGTCGGCCATGTAGCCGATGGTGTAGATGTGCACCGCCAGCGACACCGCGTTCACCACCACGATCATCAGTGCCGTGAGCCGGTCCACCAGGAACCCGATGTCCATCTGCACGCCATCGATCGCCGCCCAGGTGTAGACGGCCCCGTTCCAGGCCGGGGCGCCATCCCACCACTGGGCCTTGAACACCAGCAGCGACAGCACGAAGGAAATGACCATGCCGAGGATCGTGACCGAATGCGCTCCCCTGCGACCGATCAGCGAGCCCCCGAGACCGGCCAGCAATGCGGCAATCAGTGGGCACAGGACGATTGCGAGATAGTAGCCCTGCATGCCGTCAACCCTTCAGTACGTCGAGTTCGTGGACATTGATGTTGCGGCGACTGCGGAACAGCACGACGAGGATCGCCAGCCCGATGGCCGCCTCGGCGGCGGCAACCGTCAACACGAAGAAGACGAACACCTGTCCCGCCGGATCGTCCAGGAAGCGTGAAAACGCAATGAAGTTGTAGTTCACGGACAGCAGCAGCAACTCCACGCACATCAAGAGCACGATCACGTTCTTCCGGTTCAGGAAGATGCCGGCCACGCTGATCGTGAACAGGATGGCCGACAGCGTCAGGTAGTGTGTCAGCCCGATCATCGCTCGACCTCCGGGTCCATCTTCACGATCCGCACCCGGTCTTCGCGGCGGGTGTGGACCTGGCGGGTGATGTCCTGCACCTTGGAGCCGGGACGGTGGCGCATCGTCAGCAGGATCGCCGCCACGATGGCCAGCAGCAGCAGCAGGCCGGCAAGCTCGAACGGATACAGGTACTGCGTGTACAGCACCTGGCCCAGCTGCTCGGTGCTGGAATAGGTGGCGTCATGCGCCGCCGGCACGGCGTCGATCGGCAAGCCGCCGTTCCTGAACCAGATCACGTAGGCCAGCTCCAGCAGGATCACCCCGGCCACTATCGCGCCGACGGGCGCATAGCGGAGGAAGCCCTCGCGGAGCGTCGCCACGTTGATGTCCAGCATCATGACGACGAACAGGAACAGCACCATCACCGCACCGACATACACGAGCACCAGCACGATCGCGAGGAACTCGGCCTCGAGCAGCAGCCAGAGGAAGGCGCTGGTGACGAAGGTGAGGATCAGCCACAGTGCCGCGAACACCGGGTTGCGCGCCGAGATCACGCCAATCGCGGCGGCAACCAGCACCGTGGCAAGCGCGTAGAACATGAAGGTGGTGAACATGTGTGTCTGGCAGGCCCTGGTCCGGTGGTCAATCCATCAACGATACGGGGCGTCGGCAGCCCGGTCGGCAGCAATGGTGACTTCGTACCTGTCGCCCACTGCCAGCAGCTTGTCCTTGGTCATGATGTTCTCGCCCGGGTTCTCCATGTGGAACTCGAAGATCCGCGTCAGGACGATGGCATCGACCGGGCAGGATTCCTCGCAGAACCCGCAGTAGATGCACTTGAACAGGTCGATGTCGTAGCGCGTGGTGCGCCGGGTGCCGTCCGGCCCGACGTCCGACTCGATGGTGATGGCCGCCGCCGGGCACGCGGACTGGCAGAGCTTGCAGGCGATGCAGCGTTCCTCGCCGTTGGGATAGCGCCGCTGTGCCAGCAGGCCGCGGAACCGCGGCGACTGCGGCGTCTTCTCTTCCGGGTACTGCAGCGTGACCTTCTTGACGAAAAGGTTGACCAGCGTCACGCGCAGGCCGAGCAGCAGGTCCCACAGGGTCAGGGTCTTGATGGCATTACGCAACGCACTCATCACGCACTCCACGGTCCGACGCGCAGGATGGCCATCGCGCCTTCGACGAAAATCCAGACAATCGTTATCGGGATGAAGACCTTCCAGCCAAGCCGCATGATCTGGTCGTACCGGTAACGGGGAAAGGTGGCGCGGAACCACAGGAAACAGAAGATGAAGGCCGCGATCTTGAGCGCGAGCCAATGCAGCCCCGGCAGCCGGATGACTTCGAGGAACGTGCCGTCGAGCCCGGCGAACCACGAACCGGCGAACAGCGACTCCCAGCCACCGCAGAACAGCACGGCGGCCAGCGCGGCGATCAGGATCATGTTCGCGTACTCGGCAAGGAAGAACACGGCAAAGGCCACGCCCGAGTACTCCACGTGGAAACCGGCCACGATTTCCGATTCACCCTCGGCCACATCGAACGGAGCGCGGTTGGTCTCCGCCACGCCGGATACGAAGTAGATGATGAACAGCGGGAACAGCGGCAGCCAGAACCAGCTCAACGGTCCGCCGGCCTGGGCTTCGATCAGCTTGCCGAGGTTCAGGCTGCCGCCGGCCATCAGCACGCCGACCAGCGCAAAGCCCATCGCGATCTCGTAGGCGACGATCTGGGCCGCCGAGCGCATCGCGCCGAGCAGCGCGTACTTGGAGTTGGAGGCCCAGCCGGCCAGGATCACGCCATAAACGCCAAGCGAGGTCAGCGCCAGCACGTAGAGCAGGCCAGCGTCGATGTCGGAGATGGCGAAGCCCGGGAACAGCGGGATCACGGCCCAAGTGGCCAGGGCGGGCACGATCGACAGCAACGGCGCAATGATGAACAGGAAGCGGTTCGACCTGGTCGGGACCACGACTTCCTTGATCAGGAGCTTGATGACATCGGCAAAGGGCTGGAACCAGCCGCGCGGCCCGACCCGGTTCGGCCCGATGCGGTTCTGCATGTAGCCGATGATCTTGCGTTCCAGGTAGGTCAGGAACGCCACGCACAGGATGATCGCGATCGTCAGCACGAGGATCTGCACGACCATCACGACCAGGCTTCGAGCCAGCTCGGGCCAGGACATCCACCAGGCAATCATGGCTTCGATCATGGTCGGGATCCTGTCCGTGCCTCGCGGGCCTCACGAGTGTCCTGCAAGGCGGCAGCCCGGCGCAGGATGCCGTCCAGCCCGTACATCGGCAGGTCGAGGTCCGCCGGCTCAACGGCGAGTGCCGCAGCCGCCGGCGGAATGGCAGTGGCCGGTACGGCGTTATCAGGTAGCCCGGCCGGTACCTGGCCCTGCAGTTCGGCCTGTACTTCCTGGGCAGTGTTGAAGTCGAACCCGGGGAGCTCCAGCAGGTTGCCGAGTACCCGGAGCACCTTCCAGGCCGGCCGGCTTTCGCCGACCGGGGTCGCGACGCCGGTGAAGCTCTGCCACCGCCCCTCGCAGTTGACGAAGGTGCCGGCAGTCTCGGCAAAGGTGCCGATGGGCAACACGACATCGGCGTGCGCCTCGAGCGACGGGCTCAGGTACGGCGTCAGCGCGACGACAAAGCCCGCCCTGGCAACCGCATCCACGGCCCGGGCACCCTCCGCGCAGTCATGCTCCGGCTCGACGTTGAGCAACAGCAGGCCCGCCATCGGATGATCCAGCATCTCCGCATAATTCAAGCCGACCAGAGCCTGCTTTTCCGCGGGACCTCGATGCGGCAGCGCGCCCGCCAGCGCCAGGCCGGCCGAGTTGGCGCCTTCGGAGAGATATCCAGGACCCAGGCCGAACCGGCGGGCAATCTCGCCGGCAAGCTGGCGGATGTCCGCAAAGCGCGGATGCCGGCCGGCGATGTTTCCCAGCAGCACCACGCCGCGGGACGCGGGCTTCAGCAGCCCGGCGAAGCCAGCGGCCTCCCCCGCGCCATCGAGGACCTGCCGCAGGCCGGCCACGAGGTCGATGCCGGTTTCAAGGTAGCCGGCCACCGGGTGGCGGTATTCTTGGCGCTCCGGGTTGATGAACAACACCCGCGCGCCGGCGAGCGCTGCCTTGCGCACGCGGTGGGCAATGATCGGTGCCTCGCGCCGCAGGTTGGACCCGACGATGAGGATGACATCCGCCTTCTCGATCTCGGCCAGCGGCAGCCCGAGCCAGGGATAGGCCGGGTCGCGGTCCTGCAGCCGGAAATCGCGCCGCCGCAACCGCGAGTCGATGCTGCCGGATCCCAGCTCGCGCAACAGTCGCTGCAGCAGGTAGCCCTCCTCGACCGTCGAGGTGGGCGCAATCCACGCTCCGAGGCTGCCTCCCTTGCCGTTGCCTTGGCCGCTACCTTGGCCGTTGCCTTGCAGTCGGCGCGCGGCGGTGATTCCGGCGACGGCCACCTGCAACGCCTTGTCCCAGGTTGCCGGACGCAGGGTGTCGCCTTCACGAACCAGCGGCTGCATCACGCGATCGACGTAGATGCCCTCGTAGCTGAAGCGGTCGCGGTCCGAAATCCAGGTTTCGTTGATGGCCTCGTTCGGGCGCGGGACCACACGCTTGACCTTGCCGAGCAGGACATGGGCATCGATGTTCGAGCCGACGCAGTCATGGGGGGCGACGGTGGTACGGGCCTGCATTTCCCAGGCACGCGCGCTGTAGCGGAACGGCTTGCTGTTGAGCGCGCCAACCGGGCACAGGTCGATGATGTTGCCGGAGAGCTCGTGGCCCACGCCGCGCTCGATGTAGGTGCTGATGTACATGTGCTCGCCGCGGCCGATCGTGCCAAGCTCCTGGATCCCGGCGATCTCCTGCTGGAACCGGACGCAGCGCGTGCAATGGATGCAGCGGGTCATGTCCGTCGAGATCAGCGGGCCGATGCTCTGGTCCCTGACCACGCGCTTGCGCTCGACGAAACGCGAGATGTCCCTGCCAAAGCCCATCGCCAAGTCCTGCAGCTCGCATTCGCCGCCCTGGTCGCAGATCGGGCAGTCCAGCGGATGGTTGATCAGCAGGAATTCCATCGTGGCCTTCTGCGCATCGATGGCACGCGCGGACTTGGTGGCCACCTTCATGCCGTTGGTCACCGGCGTCGCGCAGGCCGGCAATGGCTTGGGCGCATTGACCACCTCGACCAGGCACATGCGGCAGTTGGCGGCAATCGACAGCTTCTCGTGGTAGCAGAACCGCGGCACGTAGATGCCGGCGCGATCGGTCACCGCGATCAGCATTTCGCCGGCGCGGGCTTCCAGCTGGATGCCGTTGACCTCGATCTGGACCGTCTTGTCGTCCGCCATCACGCAGCCTCCGGGCGCGTATCGACGATCGACCGGCCATGGTTCTCGACCATGTATTCGAATTCCGGCATGAACTGCTTCAGGAAGCTCTGCACGGGCCACGCAGCCGCATCGCCGAGCGCGCAGATGGTGTGGCCTTCGATGTGGTCCGCGACATCCTTGAGGAGCTTCAGGTCTTCGTGCCGGCCCTGGCCATCCAGGATGCGGCTGAGCATCCGGTACAGCCAGCCCGTGCCTTCGCGGCACGGCGTGCACTGGCCGCAGGACTCCGCATAGTAGAAGCGCGAGATGCGCCGCAGGGCACGCACCATGCAGGTGGTCTCGTCCATCACGATCACGGCACCGGTGCCAAACGAGCTGCCGATCTTCTTCAGCGAGTTGTAATCCATGGTCGCTTCCATGATCACCTCGCCCCGGACCACCGGCACGGACGATCCGCCGGGGATCACGGCCTTGAGGCGGCGCCCTTCGCGCACGCCACCGGCCAGTTCGAGCAGGTCGCGGAACGGGATGCCCATCGGCAACTCGAAGTTGCCCGGCTTCTCCACGTGGCCGGACACGGAGAAGAGCGCGGTGCCACCCGAGCCTTCGGGGCCGAGCCCGGCAAACCACTGTGGCCCGCGACGCAGGATGGTGGGCACCGAGGCGAAGGACTGCGTGTTGTTGATCGTCGTCGGCCGGCCGTAGAGGCCGAAGGCGGCCGGGAACGGTGGCTTGAAGCGGGGCTTGCCGGGCTTGCCTTCCAGCGATTCCAGCAACCCGGTTTCCTCGCCGCAGATGTACGCACCCGCGCCGACGAAGGTGCGGAGGTCGAAATCGATGCCGGTGCCGCGGATGTTCCGCCCGAGCAGGCCCGCCTCGTAGGCATCCTTCAGCGCCCGGTCGAACACCGGGATCGGCTCGTCGAGGAACTCGCCGCGGATATAGTTGTAGCCGACCGTGGCACCCATCGCGAAACCGCCGATGGCCATGCCCTCGATGATCGAATGCGGGTTGTGGCGCAGGATCTCCCGGTCGTGGCAGGTACCTGGCTCGCTCTCGTCGGAATTGCAGACGATGTACTTCTGGCCCGGCGCATCCTTCGGCATGAAGCTCCACTTCACACCGGTGGGGAACCCGGCGCCACCGCGGCCACGCAGGCCGGAGGCCTTCACGCCGTCGATCACCTGCTCGCGCGTGAGCTGGCCGGCCAGGATCTTCTCCCAGACCTCGTAGCCGCCGATCGAACGATAGGTTGCGAGGCTCGCGGAATCCGCCTTGCCCATCGTCTCAAAGCACACCAGGTTCTGCGGATAGTCGCGGGGCTCAGTCATCGTGCGCGCTCTCGTCGTCGACCAGACTGTCGAGGATCTCGTCGACCCTGGCCGGGGTCAGGTTCTCGTGGTAGCGATGGTCGACCATCATCATCGGTGCCCCGCAACAGGCCGCCAGGCACTCCTCTTCCTTCTTCAGGTAGAAGCGCCCGTCCGGCGTGCTCTCGCCGGCCTTGATGCCGAGGCGCTTTTCGACGTGCGAGAGGATCTTCTCCCCGCCGCAGAGCATGCAGGAGATGTTCGTGCACACCGCGATGCAGGTGCGACCCACGGGCTTGGTGACGAACATCGAGTAGAACGAGGCGACCTCGAACACCTGGATGTTCGGCAGGCCGAGATAGGCCGCCACGCCTTCCATCAACTCCTGGGTCAGGAAACCATGGTTCTCGTGCTGGACCGCATGCAGGGCCGCCAGCACGGCCGAGCGCTGCCGCCCCTCGGGGAAGCGGGTGATCCAGCTGTCGATCTCGGCGCGCACGGCGGCGGAGAGCGGGGAGTTGGTCGCGTTATCCATCAACGGTCGATCTCGCCAAAGACAACATCCAGCGTGCCGATCATCGCGACGACGTCGGGCAGCATGTGGCCCTGGACCATCTCGGCCATCGCCGCGAGGTGCGCAAAGCCCGGCGCCCGGACCTTCAGCCGATAGGGCTTGTTGGCGCCATCGGAGACCAGGTACACGCCGAACTCCCCCTTGGGATGCTCCACGGCCGCATAGGCCTCACCGGCCGGCACGCAATAGCCCTCGGTGAACAGCTTGAAGTGGTGGATCAATGATTCCATGTCCTGCTTCATGTCCACGCGGGTCGGCGGCGCGACCTTGTGGTCGTCCACCATCACGGGGCCCGGGTTGGCCCGCAGCCAGTCGATGCACTGGCGGATGATCCGGTTCGACTGCCGCATCTCCTCGACGCGCACGAGGTAGCGGTCGTAGCAATCGCCATTGACACCCACCGGGATGTCGAAATCGACATCCGCGTAGACTTCATACGGCTGTTTCTTGCGCAGGTCCCAGGCCACGCCGGAGCCCCGCAGCATCGGGCCGCTGAAGCCAAGCTGCATCGCACGCTCGGGGCTCACCACGCCGATGTTCACGGTCCGCTGCTTCCAGATCCGGTTGTCGGTAAGCAGGGTCTCGTAGTCGTCCACGCACTTCGGGAAGCGCTCGGTGAACGACTCCAGGAAGTCCAGCAGCGAACCGCCGCGCGCGGCGTTCAGCCGCTTGAGCTCCTTTGCCGAGCGCATGGCCGACGGCTGGTGCTGCGGCATGTGGGCCGGCAGGTCCCGGTAGACGCCACCCGGCCGGTAGTACGTGGCGTGCATGCGCGTACCGGAAACCGCCTCGTAGCAGTCCATCAGGTCCTCGCGCTCGCGGAAGCACCACAGGAAGACGGTCATCGCGCCGATGTCGAGGCCGTGGGCGCCCAGCCACATCAGGTGGTTCAGGATCCGGGTGACTTCGTCGAACATCACCCGGATGTACTTCGCGCGCTGGGGCACGGCGATGCCCAGCAATTTCTCGATCGCCAGCACGTAGCCATGCTCGTTGCACATCATGGACACGTAATCGAGCCGATCCATGTAGCCGATGCTCTGGTTGAACTGCTTGCTCTCGGCCAGCTTCTCCGTGGCCCGGTGCAACAGGCCGATGTGCGGGTCGGCCTTCAGGATCGTCTCGCCCTCCATCTCGAGCACGAGGCGCAGCACGCCGTGCGCAGCCGGGTGCTGCGGGCCGAAATTCATCGTGAAATTGTGGATCTCAGCCACGGCCATCCTTCAGGTCGGGTCGATACCGGTTGTCGTCGCGGATGACCCTGGGCACCAGCGTGCGCGGCTCGATGGTCACCGGCTGGTAGACCACGCGCCCCTGCTCGGCGTCGTAACGCACCTCGAGGTTGCCGGACAGCGGGAAGTCCTTGCGGAACGGATGACCGATGAAGCCATAGTCCGTGAGGATGCGCCGCAGGTCGGGGTGCCCCTCGAACAGGATCCCGAACAGGTCGAAGGCTTCCCGCTCGAACCAGTCGGCCGAGGCCCACACGCCGGTGATCGTCGGGACCACGGGCGGATTGTCGGTGCCGGTATAGACGGTCAGCCGGAGCCGCAGGTTGCGGCTGATCGACAGCAGGTGGTAGACCACGGCGAAGCGCCGTGGATCGAAGGTCGCGGCGGGATCGGCCAGGATGGTGAAGAGTTCGGCCGCGCGGCTGAAGCCGGTGCGGGTCGAATCCTCCGTGCCCCACTCGTCGAGGCCGAAGCGCAGGTAGTCGACGGCGCAGACGTCGATCAGGATCTCGAAGCCGCAGTCATCGCGCAGGGCCTGGCCCACGGCAACGAGGTCGCCGGCTGCCACTTCGTAGCCCAGCTCGCCGACGGCCGACGGCACATGCTGCAGCCGGTCGCCGAATTTCGCTGCCAGCTCGCCGGCAAGCGTCACATAGCGCGGGCTCAAACCCGCCATGGCGTTGTCATCGGCCGGCGGGGTGCCGGTGGTCTCCGGGGTGCTCATCGGGCGATCGTGCTCGTGCGGCGGATCTTGTTCTGCAGCTGGATGATGCCGTAGAGCAGCGCCTCGGCCGTGGGCGGGCAACCCGGCACGTAGACATCCACCGGCACGATCCGGTCACAGCCCCGCACCACCGAATACGAATAGTGGTAATAGCCGCCGCCGTTGGCGCAGGAACCCATGGAGATCACCCAGCGGGGCTCCGCCATCTGGTCGTAGACCTTGCGCAACGCAGGAGCCATCTTGTTAGTCAGCGTGCCGGCGACGATCATCACGTCGGACTGGCGCGGACTCGGCCGGAAAATCACGCCGAATCGGTCGAGGTCGTAGCGGGCGGCGCCGGCGTGCATCATCTCCACCGCGCAACAGGCCAGGCCGAAGGTCATCGGCCACAGCGAGCCGGTGCGCGCCCAGTTGACCAGGTCGTCGAGCCGGGCCACGACGAAACCCCGGCGCTGCAGCATGTCGGGAGCCGGTGCCGCGGCGGCATGCGCTGCTTCTAGTCCCACTCCAGGGCCCCCTTCTTCCATTCGTAGATGAATCCAACCACCAGGATGGCCAGAAAGACGCCCATGGCCAGGATGCCGACAACGCCGATCTGGTCGAGCGTCACCGCCCACGGAAACAGGAAGGCGATCTCGAGGTCGAACACGATGAACAGGATGGCCACGAGGTAGTAGCGCACGTCGAACTTCATCCGGCTGTCCTCGAAGGGATCGAAGCCGCATTCGTAGGGAGCCAGCTTGTCACGGTACTTCTGGCCGCGACCGATCAGGAATCCGAGGCCCAGCAGCACCAGCCCGATACCCGTGGCGATGCACAGGTACACAAGTATGGGTATGTAGTTGCTCAGCACGGATGCTCCTTCAACCCAGGCCGGCCTGATGGCCACTCCAACATCCTGTCAGACCCGATCTCTCCACTACTTCCACTTCTGGTGCCGACGGTGAGACTCGAACTCACACGGCTTGCGCCGCCGCCCCCTCAAGACGGTGTGTCTACCAATTCCACCACGTCGGCTCTCAGTCTGCGTTCTTCCCGCTGCCATCCGCGGCACCCGGCGTTGCCGGTGCCTTGCTCGCCGGCGCCTTGGCCGGGGCCTGGGCCGGGGCCTGGGCCGGCGCCTTGGCCGGGACGGCGGCCGCCGGCAGCGATGGCAATTCGCTGGCCGGTACCTTCGTTCCGCCGGCCTGGGTACCCGTGGACTCCGGCGTCGTGCCCGGCACGGCGCTGACGCCGGGCGCAACCTGCCCGGTCGGCACCTGGTTCATCAGGCTGTCCGGCCCGGTCCGTTGCGAACCCATGTAGGCCAGTCCCAGGCTCGTCATGAAAAACATCGCGGCCAGGATGGCCGTGGATCGCGACAGGAAGTTGGCCGAGCCGCGCGCGCCGAACACGGTGCCGGAAGCACCCGCGCCGAAGGCAGCGCCCGCTTCTGCGCCCTTGCCGCGCTGGATCATGATCAGTGCCACGATCATGACGCTGATCAGCACGTGCACAACCAGCAGAATTGTATTGAGGGTAGTCATCAGCCCGCAGCCGCCTTGCAAATACTCACAAACCCGGCTGCCTCCAGCGAGGCGCCGCCAACCAGCCCGCCATCGATATCCTGCATCGCGAAGAGGTCCCTCGCGTTGGATGCCTTGACGCTGCCTCCGTACAAGATGCGAAGGCCGCCGGCAATTGTAGCATCGCGTTGTGCCACGGTGGCCCGGATATCTGCATGAACTTCCTGGGCCTGGGCCGGCGTTGCGGTTCGGCCGGTGCCGATCGCCCAGACGGGTTCATAGGCGATGATGGCCGGGGCCAGCACCTTGATCGAGCCATCCCGGGCCTCGCAGGCCGCCAGTACCGCGCCGATCTGCCGCCGCACCACCGCCAGGGTTTCAAGCCCGTCGCGTTCGGCCAGCGTTTCGCCCACGCAGATGATCGGCACGAGGCCGGCTTCCAGCGCCGCAATCGCCTTGGCACCGACGCCGGCATCGGTGTCGCCAAACAGTGCACGCCGCTCGGAGTGGCCCACGATCACGTGGCGGCAGCCGACGTCCGTGAGCATGGCGGCCGCCACTGCACCGGTATATGCCCCGGTCTTCTCCACCGAAACGTCCTGGGCACCCACGCTCATGCCGGTGTCGGCCACGAGCCCCGCCACCTGGGCGAGATACACACTCGGTGGACACAGGACCACGTCCACCGGCGCGGTTGCCCCGGCCAGCACAGGGGGGCTCAGGCCAGCTTCGGCCAGGCCGGCAACAATTCCCGCCACGAGGGTCTCGTTGAACCGGCGATCGCCGTGGAGCTTCCAGTTGCCGGCAACCAGAGGCCTTCTGCATGACATTGTGGAGACCCCGGGGCCGGAAAAAGACGCCGCAGGGTAGCTTCCCGTCCCGGCAAGCGCAACGTCCGGGTGGCCAGGACAGCTGCTTGGGCGGGTCAACCGGCCGCGGCGCCCCGGACGCTGGCGGCGATGTCGTTGGCAAGTCGTTCCACTTCCACGCCATCCTCGCCCTCGACCATGACCCGCACGACAGGCTCCGTGCCGGATGCCCGCAATACCACGCGGCCGCGGGCGCCGAGCCGTTGCTCGGCCTCTGCCACCGCGGAACGGATCACCGGGTTCTGGCCCAGGTCCAGCTTCTCCACGATCCGGACATTGACCAGTTTCTGCGGATAACGCGGCATCCCGGCCGTCAGGTCGGCCAGCGTCCGACCGGACTGCTTCATCACGGCCAGCACCTGCAGCGCGCTGACCAGCCCGTCGCCGGTCGTGGTCTTGTCCAGGCACAGCAGGTGGCCGGAAGTTTCACCGCCCAGGCAACCGCCCTTTTCATGCAGCATCTCGAGCACGTACCGGTCACCGACCTTCGCGCGCAGGAAATCGATGCCGAGCTTCCGCAGGCTGTGCTCCAGCCCGAGGTTGGTCATCAGGGTACCGACGACCGGACCGCGCAAGCGGCCGGCCTCCTGCCAGGCATTGGCCAGGATCCACAGCAGCTGGTCGCCATCCACGAGCTCGCCCCGGTGATCGACCATCAGGACGCGATCCCCGTCGCCATCGAGGGCAATGCCGAGATCCGCACCGACACCCTTGGTGGTCAGGCGCATCAGTTCCGGGCGCGTCGAACCACAGCCGTCGTTGATGTTCCTGCCGTTGGGCGAGCAGCCGATCGGGACGATCTCGGCCCCCAGCGCCGAGAGCACGCGCGGCGCCACCTTGTAGGCGGCGCCATGCGAGCAGTCGATGACGATCTTCAGACCATCGAGCCGCAGGCCCGCGGGCACGGTCGAGAGACAGAACTCCTGGTAGACATCCAGCGCGTTCTCGACCCGCTTGGCGCGGCCGAGCGAACTGGACTCGCAGGTGACCGGCGGCTCGACCAGCCGCGCCTCGATGCTGGACTCGATGGCATCCGACAGCTTGCTGCCGTGGGCGTCGAAGAACTTGATGCCGTTGTCTTCGTACGGATTGTGGGATGCGCTGATGACCACGCCCACGTCGGCGCCAAGCGTCCGCGTCAGGTGGGCAATGCCGGGTGTCGGCATCGGCCCCACCAGCAGGACATCCATGCCGACGGCAACGAAGCCCGCCTCGAGCGCCGATTCGAACATGTAGCCGGACACCCGGGTGTCCTTGCCGATGAGCACCTTGCCGCCCTCGGGCGCAAGGACCCGTCCTGCCGCCGAGGCGAGCCTCAGGGCAAACTCGGCCGTCATCGGATGTTGCCCGACCCGACCACGAATCCCGTCGGTGCCAAACAGCGTCCTGCTCATTGATGATCCTCCAGGGCGTCCATCACCCGAAATGCCTGCACGGTCGGCCCCACGTCGTGCACACGCACCATCCGCACCCCGGCGGCCCGGGCCTGCAACGCCAATGCCAGGCTGCCGCCCAGGCGATCCGCCGCCTGCCCCGCCGGTTCACCGGCCAGGCCGCCGATCATCGACTTCCGTGACAGCCCGACCAGCACGGGCTGCGTGCCTGCAACCAGGTCCGGGAGGTGGCGCAGCAACGCGACATTGTGCGCGAGGTTTTTGCCGAAGCCGAAACCGGGATCCAGTATAAGTGACTCGGGCCCGAGGCCGCCGTGAACGCATTCCGTGGCACGACGGCGCAGGAAACCGAAGACTTCCGCGACGACATCGTCATAGCGGGGCTCGCGCTGCATGGTCTCCGGCGTGCCCTGCATGTGCATCAGGCACACCGGAAGCCCGCAGGCCACGGCGGCCGAGAGCGCACCGGGCCGCGTCAGGGCCCGCACGTCATTGAGCAGGTCCGCGCCGGCATCGGCGGCGGCCCGGAACACCAAGGGATCGCTGGAGTCCACCGAGAGCCACGCATCGGTCTGGTCGCGCAGGGCCCGGATGACGGGAATCACCCGCCGGCGTTCCTCATCCGGCGTCGGTGCGACGGCCCCGGGACGGGTGGATTCGCCACCGATGTCGATGACATCGGCGCCCGCCGCCACCATGGCCAGGCCCTGTTCCACGGCTCGCCCCGGGTCGAAGTACAGGCCGCCATCGGAGAACGAGTCCGGCGTGACGTTGAGCACGCCCATGACAAGGCAGCGATCCGGTGCGGATCGCTGCCTTGAGGTCAGTGGTGGCAGCTTAAGGGCCGGCAGACTGGTCGAAGCCTGCCCGGCTCAGTGCTGGGAGCGGTGCTGGTTGGCCGGCTCGCCGATGCCCGCCTCGCCTGACGGCTTGCTGCCGCCAACCGCGGTGGCCGGCGCACCACCGCTCGAGTTGTCCCAGCCTTCCGGCGGCTGCGGTTCCTTGCCGGCCATGATGTCGCGAAGCTGGCCCTCATCGATGGTCTCGTACTTGATGAGTGCCGCGGCCATGGCATGCAGTTTGTCGAGGTTGGTGGTGAGGATCTCGGTTGCCAGTGCGTAGTTGGTGTCGATGATCTTGCGGACTTCCTCGTCAATGGCATCCATCGTGACATCCGACACCTGCTTGTGCTTCGTCACTGCCCGTCCAAGGAACACCTCGCCGTCTTCTTCCGAATAGGTCAGCGGGCCGAGCCGGTCCGACAGGCCCCACTTCGTCACCATGTTCCGCGCCAGGTCGGTGGCCCGCTCGATGTCATTCGATGCGCCGGTGGTCACGGCGTCGGCCCCGAAGATCAACTGCTCGGCGATCCGGCCGCCGAACAGGCTCGCAATCGAGCTGTTGAGTCGCCGCTTGCTGTAGCTGTAGCGGTCCTCCTCGGGCAGGAACATCGTGATGCCGAGTGCCCGGCCGCGCGGGATGATCGACACCTTGTAGACGGGGTCATGGTCCGGCACGGACAGGCCCACGATGGCATGGCCGGCCTCGTGGTAGGCCGTGAGCTTGCGCTCGGACTCGTTCATGACCATCGAGCGCCGTTCGGCGCCCATCATGATCTTGTCCTTGGCCTTCTCGAAGTCATCCATGCCGACGGTGCGCCGGTTGGCCCGCGCGGCAAACAGCGCCGCCTCGTTCACGAGGTTGGCGAGATCCGCGCCGGAAAAGCCGGGGGTGCCCCGCGCGATGATGCCCGGCCGGACGTCATCGGCGAGCGGCACCTTGCGCATGTGGACCTTGAGGATCTGCTCGCGGCCGCGCACATCGGGC
>CAZMVP010000030.1:0-2595 GCA_964569355.1 uncultured Chromatiaceae bacterium
CCCTTCGCGCTCGAGAATGCCTGCCAGCTGCTTGCCCACCAGATGCCCGATGGCGGCATGGGCCACCTGGTCGCGATCGTCGACTTCGGCGCCAGCAACACCACGTTCAGCGTGCTGACCGACATGCGGGTGATCTACACCCGCGATTTCTCCTTCGGTGGCCAGCAGCTCACCGAGGAAATCATGCGGACCTACGGTCTCAGCCTCGAGGATGCCGGTCGCGCCAAGAAGGAAGGCGGCCTGCCCGGCAACTACGAGCCGGAAGTGCTGGTGCCGTTCATCGACGACATGACCCAGCAGGTAAGCCGGTCGCTGCAGTTCTTCCTGGCCTCGGGCGGTGGCCGCGAACAGCCCGACCAGATCCTGGTCTGCGGCGGCTGCGCGAACATCGCCGGGGTCGCGGACATGATTTCGAGCAAGGTGGGCATTCCCACCGAAATTGGTGATCCGCTCGGACAAATGAAGATCGCCAGCAAGGCAAAATCCCAGGGAATCCGGCGCGACGCCACGGCGTTGCTGACGGCATGCGGGCTGGCACTGCGGAGTTTCGACTGATATGCCCAGAATAAATCTGCTGCCCTGGCGGGCCGAGTTACAGACTCGCAGGCGCAATCAGTTCTTCGTGGGCCTCGGCGCGGCCGTGGGTGCGGCGGCCCTGGCGGTGCTGGCCTCGAACCTCGTGATGAACGGCATCATCGACAACCAGGTTGACCGGAACAACCTGCTGAAAGGCGAGATCGCGAGCCTCGACAAGCGCATCGAGGAGATCCTCGGCCTCGAGGGCAAGAAGGAGCGATTGCTGGCGCGCATGGAGATCATCGAGCAACTGCAGCGCAGCCGGCCCGAAGAGGTCCATCTGTTCGATGAGCTGGTCAAGACCCTGCCGGCCGGCGTGCGCCTGATCTCGGTCAAGCAGACCGGCCAGAAGATCGAGATCAAGGGCAGCGCCGAATCCAACACCCGCGTGTCGGCCTTCATGCGGAACATCGACAAGTCGAAGTGGCTGGACAAGCCGGATCTCCAGGTGGTCGAGGTCCAGGATGCCAGCGGCAAGCGCAAGAACATCGGGCCCGTGGAAACCGGCGAGTTTGCCGGGCGTTCTTCGCTGTTCACCGTCTACGCGAACCAGGTGTCAGTGGCCAACGAGGAGGCAAAGCAATGAACTTCCTCGAGGAACTGAAGAACCTCGACGTCAACGACATCGGCCGCTGGCCGCTGCCGATCCAGGCCTTCTTCATGGTCGTGACCTTCGTGGTGGTGACCATCGGCGCGTTCTACTTCTTCGTCTGGAAGAGCCAGATGCCGGTCCTCGAGAAGGCCCAGGCCGAGGAGCGGACCCTCAAGGCCAGTTTCGAGGCGAAGCAGAAGAAGGCTGCCAACTTCACCGCCTACAAGACGCAGCTGGCCGAGATCGAGCGATCGTTCGGCACCATGCTGCGCCAGTTGCCCGGCAAGACCGAGATCCCGAACCTGCTCGTGGACATCTCGCAGACCGGCCTTGCCGCCGGCCTGCAGGAAGAACTGTTCCAGCCCGGCGACGAGGTCCGCAAGGACTTCTACGCGGAGAAGCCGATCAAGATCCGGCTGTCCGGTTCGTACCACGAGTTCGGCAGGTTCGTCAGCGACATCGCGGCCCTGCCCCGCATCGTGACCCTGCACGACGCCGACATCGAGCCCAGGACCAAGGATTCGACCTTCGACGACCTGACGATGACCGTCACCGCCAAGACCTATCGCTACCTCGACGAAGCCGAAGTGGCCGAAGCCGCGGCTGATGAAGCCAAGGCGACCCGCGGCAAGGGCAAGGCGCGCACCACTCGTGACACGAGCAAGGCCAAGCCGAAGCCCAAGGCAAACCAGAAGGGTTGATGTTGATGCGCTCCTCCGCAAGGACACCTACCGGGCTCAGGCTGGCCGGGCTGTTGCTGGCGACGCTGGCGTTGGCGGCCTGCGGTTCGGGACAGTCGGACCTCGAGAAGTACATAGACCAGGTCAAGGCGCGCCCCGGCGGCCGCATCGATCCGCTGCCGCAGGTCAAGCCCTACGAGACCTTCAGCTACGACGACGAGAACCTGCGTTCACCGTTCGTGCCGGACCGGCCGACCGGGCGGGCCGGCGTGACCGGGCCGCGGCCTGACTCCAACCGGCCGAAGGAATACCTCGAGCAGTTCCCGATCGACACGCTGAAGATGGCCGGCACCCTGAGCCAGGGCAATACGACCTTCGGCCTCGTGCAGACCCAGGATGGGCTGCTGCACAAGGTGCGACCGGGCAATTTCGTGGGGCAGTACGACGGCCGCGTGGTGGCGGTGACGCCCTCGGAGATCAAGATCGAAGAACTCGTGCCGGATGGCGCAGGCAGTTTCTACAAGCGATCGGCAGCGATCGCCCTGAAGAATTGACGGGTGACGCACATGGCTGGTGGCCGACAAGGGAAAGTTTGGGAGTACGGGATGATGAGCACGACTTCGGGCAACAAGGTTCGCGAGGTGCCGATGGGGTGGTTGGGCACCACCGGCCGCCGCCTTGCGACAGCACTTGCCAGGCTGGGGCTTGCCGGGCTGGTTGTGGCCTTTGGCGTCGTGGGAGTTGCCC
>CAZMVP010000030.1:2695-4924 GCA_964569355.1 uncultured Chromatiaceae bacterium
GCCCCGGCAGCATCCGGCAACCGGCTCACCGATGTCCAGGTGCAGCCGCTGGCCGACAACCGCATCGAGCTCCGGCTGGTCACCACCGGGCCGGCGCCGGCGCCACTCTCATTCACGATCGACAACCCCGCCCGCATCTCGCTCGACCTGCCGGGTACGACCCTCGCACTCAAGGATCGGCGCAAGGACGTCAAGGTCGGCCCGCTGGATACGGTGCTGGCGGCTGAAGCGAACGGCCGCACGCGCGTGGTGCTGAACCTCGACTCGATGGTGCCCTACCAGACCCGCGTCGACGGCAATGCCGTGGTCGTGACCCTGGGCGTCCCCACCGCCGCCGCGGCCAGCGCCGGCAATGCTGCTGTCGCGAGCTTCCCGGAAGCGAGCCAGGCCCAACCTTCGGCCGCCACGACCGCGGCTGCCGGCCGTGCCATCACCAACGTCGATTTCCGCCGCGGCGACAATGGCGGCGGCCGGGTGATCGTCACGCTGTCGGATCCCGGCACGCCGGTTGACGTGCGCAAGGAAGGGGACCGGATCCTGCTCGACTTCAAGGGCACCACGCTGCCCGACAGCCTGCTGAAGCGGCTGGACGTGAAGGACTTCGCCACGCCGGTGCACCTGATCGAAACCGGCCGCACCCCGACCGGCTCGCGGATCACGATTGCCGCCAAGCTGCCCTTCGAGGAGCTGGCCTACCAGTCGGATGACCAGTTCTCGGTTGAGGTCTCGCCGGTCGTGAAGACCGCCGAGGACGTCAAGCCCACGCTGTTCAGCAAGCACCGGGAATACAAGGGTGAGCGGCTGACGCTCAACTTCCAGGACATCGAGACCCGTGCCGTGCTCCAGCTGCTGGCCGATGTCAGCGGCCGGAACATCATCGTGTCCGACTCGGTGCAGGGCAACGTGACGCTGCGCCTGCAGAACGTGCCTTGGGACCAGGCGCTGGACATCGTGCTCGCGACCAAGGGCCTCGACATGCGCGAGAACGGCGGCGTGATCATCGTCGCCCCGGCCGACGAGATCGCCGCTCGCGAGAAGGCCGACCTCGAGGCCCGCAAGGAAATCCGCTCGCTCGAGCCGCTGGTCTCCGAGTACATCCAGGTGAACTACGCCAAGGCCAGCGACCTGGCCGGCCTGATGCGTGGCGACAAGGGCAATTCCATGCTCTCCGACCGCGGCTCCGTCGCGATCGACGAGCGCACCAACACGCTGCTCGTGCAGGACGTCGCGGAGCGCATCGCCGAGATCCGCCGCCTGGTCGCCAAGCTGGACATCCCGGTCCGCCAGGTGCTGATCGAGTCGCGCATCGTGATCGTGCGGGATGACTTCAGCCGCGACCTCGGCATCCGCTGGGGCGTCACCGGCGTGAAGGATCGTTCCGACGGCCTGTTCGCCGTGACCGGCTCGGGCGCCGGCACCGACACCATCGTCAATTCGGGCATCGGCAACATCAACAGCACCGGCCAGCCGTTCCCGGTGACGATCCCGACGCTGAACGACCGCTACAACGTCAACCTGCCGGTGGCCAACCCGGCCGGCAAGCTGGCGCTGGCGCTGCTCGACGACGACTACCTCGTCGATCTCGAGCTGTCGGCCCTGCAGGCCGAGGGCCGGGGCGAAGTGGTGTCGTCCCCGCGCGTGATCACCGCCAACCAGAAGCAGGCGTCCATCCGCCAGGGCGTCGAGATTCCCTACCAGGAGTCCGCTTCCAGCGGCGCGACCACGACGCAGTTCAAGGAAGCCGTGCTGAGCCTCACCGTGACGCCGCAGATCACGCCGGATGACCGCATCATCCTCGACCTGCAGGTCACCAAGGACAGCGTCGGCGCCGTGGTGACCAACGAGCGGGGCGGCTCGGTGCCGAGCATCGACACCCGGGCCATCCAGACCCAGGTGCTGGTGAACAACGGCCAGACCGTGGTGCTCGGTGGCATCTACGAGACCGAGGAATCGCAGGACCAGACCAAGGTGCCGTTCCTGGGCGACATCCCGGGCGTCGGTTCCCTGTTCCGCTCCACGCGCAAGGTTTCCAACAAGTCGGAACTGCTGATCTTCGTCACGCCGAAGATCCTGCGGGAAGGTTCCAACATTTACTGAGTTCAAGGCATTCAAGGGATTGGCCGGACGGGCCTTGGGGCCGCCCGGCAGTGGTGAGGGAGTCATCGTGTTTAGAAAGCTGAAACTGTTTTGCCTGGTCGTGGCATCCGCCGTGCTGATGTCCTGCGGCGG
>CAZMVP010000030.1:5024-6817 GCA_964569355.1 uncultured Chromatiaceae bacterium
GGCAACAGCATCTCGGCGAGCTCCCTGACCACCGACGGCAGCGGCAACGTGCCGTTCACGGTCACGGCGACCGCCAGCGGCAATGACACGATCACCGCGAGCGGCCTTGGCCTGACCACGACCAAGGCCATTGCGATCTCCGGTGATGTCTTCAGCTTCACGGCACCGGCTGCTGGCACCGAAGTCAACCTGGGCGTCGCGCAGGTCCTGACCGTCAACTGGTCGAAGAACGGCGCCCCGCAGGCCGGCCAGACACTCCAGTTCTCGAGCACGCGAGGCACCCTTTCGGCGCCATCAGCCGTGACCGATGGCGCCGGCAACGCCAGCGTGACGATTTCCGCGAACACGGCGGGACCTGCCGTGATCACGGCCACCAACCCGGAGTCGACCAGCACGAGCCTCGGCATCGAGTTCGTGGCCACCACGCCGGCGACCGTCGAACTGCAGGCCTCCCCGCTGACCGTGGGGCCGGGTGAGCAGTCTGAACTGACGGCCCTGGTGCGGGATGCCGCCGGCAACCTGGTCAAGAACAAGGTGGTGCAGTTCCTGATCGAAACGGATCCGACCAGCGGCTCGATGTCGGTCGGTTCGGATATCACCGACAGCCAGGGGCGCGCCAAGACCGTGTATACCGGCGGCTCCGTGTCCAGTGCGGCGAATGGTGTCGAGATCCGCGCCACCGTGCAGGGTACGGCCGTCACCGACACGGTGGCGCTGACCGTCGCCCGGCAGGAGCTCTACCTGACCCTGGGCACCGGCAACACGCTGTTCGAGATCGGCACCGCGACCTATGCCAAGGAGTGGGTGATCCTCGTCACCGACGTCGAGGGCAACGCGGTCGCGAACAAGTCGGTCCAGGCCAGCATCCGCTCGAATGCCTATGCCAAGGGCTTCCTGAGCTACCAGGATCCGGTGTGGACCTATGCACCCCCGGTCTCGCCGGTCTGGTGCCCGGATGAAGACACGAATCCGAACGGCATCCTCGACCCGGGCGAAGACCTGAACGGCAGCGGCAAGATCGAGGCCGGCAACATCGCGCTCGTGGCGGCCGTGCCGGAGTCCGCGCCGCTCGGCAATCCCTGTGCCACGGCCGGTGGCCAGGGCACCTCGGCCAACGTGGTGACCAACAGCCAGGGCCGCGCGCGCGTGTGCGTGTTCTACCCGCAGAACTACGCGATGTGGGTGAGGTCGCGGTTGACGGCCAAGGCCAGCGTCACGGGCGGCACCGAGTTCAGCGAGTCCAGCCTGTTCACGCTGGAAGTGCTGGCCGATGACGTGAAGACCCAGAGCGAGTCGCCGCCCAACCAGTACAGCCCGTTTGGCGCCGACAACGGTCCGGGCATCCCGCTCACGGGGAATGCCGCGACCGATTGCGCGGTACCGCCTCCCTGAGCAGGCTTCCGCGGCCACGGCAACGCGGACCAACGACGTGAGCAGGCCGGCGCAAGCCGGCCTGCTCTTTCTTGGCCGCCGCGGTCCGTGGTGGCCGGATCTCGCGATGGCCGGTTGACGCCCGCCAACCCTTCAACAACACTGCGCGCCGTGACTGATGGCAGCAACCCGGCAAGCATCTTCCTCGTCGGCTCGATGGGCTCCGGCAAGTCGGCGGTGGGCCGGCGGCTGGCGCGCGAGCTCGACCGGCCGTTCATCGACAGCGATGACGTGATCGAGGAACGGAGCGGCGTCGACATCCCGTTCATCTTCGAGCGGGAGGGAGAAAGCGGCTTCCGCCAGCGGGAAGCACGGATCATCGAGGAGCTGACCAGCCTGCCGGGCATCGTGCTGGCCACGGG
>CAZMVP010000030.1:6917-15051 GCA_964569355.1 uncultured Chromatiaceae bacterium
TGCTGGCCGGCTCGCGCATCGCCACGGCGGTCCTGCCGGATGGAGAGCAACACAAGACCATGGCCACCGTGAATCGCGTGCTCGATGCGCTGGTCGAGGCCCGCCTGGGCCGCGACGGCATCGTCGTGGCGCTCGGCGGCGGCGTGATCGGCGACATTGCCGGCTTTGCCGCCGCGATCTACCAGCGCGGCGTGGACTTCATCCAGGTGCCCACCACGCTGCTCGCCCAGGTCGATTCGGCGGTTGGCGGCAAGACCGGCGTGAACCATCCTGGCGGCAAGAACCTGATCGGCGCCTTCCACCAGCCGCTCTGCGTGCTGGCCGACACCGACACGCTGCAGACCCTGCCGGACCGCGAACTGGCCGCGGGGCTGGCCGAAGTGGTGAAGTACGGCCTGATTGCCGATGCCGACCTGTTTGCCTGGCTGGAAAAACAGGCCGGTGCGCTGCTCGCGCGCGATCCGGCTGCGCTCGGGCATGTCATCCGCCGCTCGTGCGAGCTCAAGGCCGAGGTCGTCGCGCAGGATGAACGCGAGCACGGGCGCCGCGCGCTGCTGAACCTCGGCCACACTTTCGGCCATGCGATCGAGGTGATTTCCGGCTACGGCGAATGGCTGCACGGCGAGGCGGTGGCGGCCGGTACCTGCATGGCGGCCGAGTTCTCGGCGCGGCTCGGACTGCTGGAAGCAGGCGACGTGGCCCGGATCCGGCAACTGTTCCGGCGCTTCAACCTGCCGGTCGCGCCACCCCCGGCCGACCCCGGCCAGTTCCTCGCGGCCATGGGCCTGGACAAGAAGGTGATCGCCGGGCAGATCCGGCTCGTGCTGCTCGACCGCATCGGGCAGGCGCGGATCACGGCGGACTATGCGCCGCATGACCTGGCCGACTACCTGCGGGAGCAGTTCGTCAGGTGATGAAGCGGCGGCCGGCGTCGCTCGCCCGGTGGGCCGCCGACGAAAGCCGCAGTCGCGGGCGGCGCTACCCCGAGCCAACCCATCCCTACCGCGGGGAATACCAGCGCGACCGCGACCGCATCATCCACTCCAGCGCCTTCCGCCGCCTCGTCTACAAGACGCAGGTCTTCATCAACCACGAAGGCGACCTCTACCGCACCCGGATGACCCACTCCCTCGAGGTTGCGCAGATCGGCCGGACGGTAGCCCGGGTGCTGCGCCTGAACAGCGAGCTGACGGAAGCGGTTTCGCTGGCCCATGACCTTGGCCACACGCCATTCGGCCATGCCGGCCAGGATGCGTTGAACACCTGCATGAAGCCCTGGGGCGGTTTCGAGCACAACCTGCAGTCCCTGCGCGTGGTCGATGAACTGGAGCAACGCTACCTGGCGTTTCCGGGCCTGAATCTCTGCTTCGAAACCCGCGAGGGAATCCTCAAGCACTGCTCGAAGCGCGACGCGCGCCAGGTGGGCGAACTCGGACTGCGCTTCATTGAACGGCGCCAGCCCGGCCTCGAGGCGCAGGTGGCCAACCTGGCGGACGAGATCGCCTACAACAACCACGATGTGGACGACGGCCTGCGATCAGGGCTGCTCTCGGAAGAGAGCCTGTGCGCCGTGCCGTTGTTCCGGCGGCATTACGAGGCGGTCCGGCGCCGGGGTCCCGCTGCATCGCGCCGGGTGATCATCCACGAGACCATCCGCGCGATGATCAACGAGGTGGTGACCGACCTCGTCCGGACCAGCCAGCGCAACATCGAGGCCCGCGGGCCGGCCAGCAGCGACGATGTCCGCGCGCTTGCGCAGCCGCTGATCGGTTTCGGCGCCGCGATTGGTGCCGACCACCTGCAGCTCAAGCGCTACCTGCGCCGGCACCTGTACCACCATCCGCAGGTGATCGACCTCACCTCCAGGGCGCAGGACATGCTGAAAGCGGTCTTCGAGCGGCTGCTGGCGGACCTTGCCGAGCTGCCGCCGGAGCATGCGGCGCGCGCCCGGAACCAGGAAGCCGAGCACGGCACGGCCGGCCGGGCCCGTGCGGTGGCCGACTACGTGGCCGGCATGACCGATCGCTTCGCATACGGCAGCTATCAGCGACTGGTCGATCGGCGGGCCAAGGTTCCGTAGACTACGCGCCATGGCCCTGACGAAAAATGTTGCCGATCCCCGCGACCGGCTGATCTTCGCCCTCGACGTCGCCGATGCCACCGAGGCCCGCCGGGTCGTCGAGCAGCTCGGCGATGCCGTGACCTTCTACAAGCTCGGCCTCGAACTGATGGCGGCCGGCGGCTACTTCGAGCTGGCCGACTGGCTGCTCGCGCGGGACAAGCGCGTGTTTGCCGACCTCAAGCTCTTCGACGTGCCGGCGACGGTGGGGCGCTCGGTTGCGTTGCTCGCGAAGCGCGGCATCACCTTTGCCACGATCCACGGCAACCAGGGCATCATGGAAGCGGCCGCGGCGGCCAAGGGCGAACTGAAGATCCTCGCGGTCACCGCCCTCACGAGCCTGGATCGCGGCGACCTGGACGACCTCGGTTTCCAGTGCGACGTGGAGGCGCTGGTGCTCTCGCGCGCGCGACGCGCGCTGGAAGCCGGTTGCGACGGCGTGGTCGCCTCGGGTCTCGAACTGCCGGCGATGCGCCGCGCGATCGACGGCCGCCTGCTGATCGTGACGCCGGGCATCCGGCCGGTGGAGAACCGCCCGGCCGATGACCAGAAGCGGGTCGTGACCGTGGAGCAGGCCTTCGGCGACGGGGCGGATCACATCGTCGTGGGCCGGCCGATCCGCGATGCGGCCGATCCGCGGGCCGCGGCCGAGGCCATCCAGGCAATGATCGCGCGGCTCTTCTGATGCGGCCCGGTCAGCGGTGCTGGCCAACCGTCGTCGCCCGTGCCGGCTTCTTCAATAGCGGCTGCAGCGTGGGCCACACGTTGTCGACGATCATTGGCTGCGCCTCGGCATTGGGATGGATCCCATCGGCCTGGAAGAGTTCCGGCTTGAGTGCGATCCCGGCCAGGAAGAACTTGATGAGCCCGACCCGGTACTCCCGCGCCAGGGCCGGGTACACGGCGGCAAATTCGCTGGTGTAGGTCGCGCCGTAGTTGGTCGGGATCTGCATGCCGGCCAGGATCACGCGGGCGCCGATCCGCTGGCAGTCCTCGATCATGGCCGCGAGGTTCCGGCGCATGACGGCCACGGGCGTGCCGCGCAGCCCGTCATTGCCGCCGAGCTCGATGATCACGATGGCCGGCCGATGCAGCGCGAGCGCCCGCGGCAGCCGCTTCGCGCCGCCGGTCGTGGTGTCGCCGGTGATGCTGGCATTCACGATGGCATAGCCGTAACCTTCAGCGCGAAGGCGCTCGCCGAGCAGCGTGACCCAGGCATCCGCCTGGTCGAGGCCGTGACCGGCGCTCAGGCTGTCACCCATGACGAGGATGGTGCGGCGGAGGCCGTCGGGCGCTGCTTGGCCCGAAGCGGTGGCAGCCACGGTCGTATCGGCCGGGACTGACTGTGGCAGCGCAGCGACCAGCACGATCACGGCAATGAACGCGAGCAGGCCGGGCAGTCGCGTGTGGCAGCGTGTACTCGAAGACAGCCGGAAGTTGAAGCGCATGGAAATCGTGCTGCGTGCCGAAGGACTGACCAAGCAGGTTAGCAGCCCCGAAGGGACGCTGACCATCCTCGACAACGTGAACCTGTCGATCACCCGCGGCGAGTCCGTGGCCCTGGTCGGCCCGTCGGGATCCGGCAAGACCACGTTGCTGGCCCTGCTCGCCGGCCTCGACCGGCCGACGCGGGGCAGGGTCTGGCTCTGTGGCGAGGAACTGACGGCACTCGACGAGGATGGGCGCGCGCTGGTGCGGGCGCGGCGCGTGGGTTTCGTGTTCCAGTCCTTCCACCTCGTGCAATCGCTGACGGCGCTCGAGAACGTCATGCTGCCACTGGAACTCGCCGGCGAATCCCGGGCCGGCCAGCTCGCGCGTGAAACCCTCGAGACCGTGGGACTCGGCGCGCGACTCGGCCATTACCCCCGGCAACTGTCCGGCGGCGAACAGCAGCGGGTGGCCCTGGCGCGGGCCTTCGTGCTGCAGCCGGAGATCCTGTTTGCCGACGAACCCACCGGCAACCTCGACCGGGCGACCGGCGAGCGGATCGGCCGCCTGCTGTTCGACCTCAACGCCAAGGCTCGCACCACGCTCGTGCTCGTGACCCACGAACAGGGACTCGCGGCACGCTGCAGCCGCATCGTCGGCATCGACGCCGGCCGGATCGATACCGGCCGGAACACGATCGGTGAGCTGGCCGCCGGCGTCGCGGACACGGCTTCCTGAAGGGGCGGGCAGTGAACGCCTTGCGCTTTGCGCTGCGGGCCTTCCGCCGCGACCTGCGGGCCGGCGAGCTGACGATGCTGCTGGCTGCGGTCATCGTGGCGGTCACGGCGATGACCGCTGTCAGCTTCTTCACCGACCGCGTCGGCGGCGCCATGAAGGAGCAAGCGGGCCAGGTGCTGGCAGCCGACCTCGTGGTGCGCGCGGCGACACCGCTGCCTGCCCGTTATCTTGCCGAAGCCACCGCGATGGGCCTCGTCACGGCCGAGACACTGGGTTTTCCCACGGTGGTGCTGGCCGGTGACCAGACGGCCCTGGCCGCCGTCGATGCGGTGAGCGACAACTACCCGCTGCGAGGTGATCTGCAGGTGGCCGACACCCTGTTCGGCAACGGCGGGCCGGCAACGGGCATCCCGCACCGCGGGGAAGCCTGGGCCGAGGCCGGCCTGCTCGGTCGCCTCGGGCTCTCGGTGGGCGACAGCGTGACCGTGGGCGAGAAGTCGCTGCGGATCACGCGCGTGCTGCAGTTCAAGCCGGACCAGAACATCGGCTTCGTCACGCTCGCGCCCGGCCTGATGATGAACCTCGCCGACGTGCCGGCGCTCGGCGTCGTGAAACCCGGCAGCCGCGTGACCTGGCAGCAGATGTATGCCGGCACCGACGCGCAGGTGGCGCGCTTCCGGAAGAAACTCGAGTCGCAGTTGCGCCCGGACGAAAGCCTGCGCGGGCGCGAGGATGCCAGCGACCAGATCAACGCGGCCATCGACAAGGCCCAGCGCTTCCTGTCGCTGGCTTCGCTCATCACGGTGATCCTGGCCGCGGTGGCCGTGGCGATGGCCGCCCGCCGTTATGCCCGGCGGCACCTGGACAACATCGCCCTGCAGAAGACCCTGGGCGCCACGCAGCGCTTCGTTCTCACGGTCGCGCTGGTGGAGCTGCTGCTCGTGATCCTGCTGACCTCGGTCGCGGGCGTGGTCCTTGGTTACGTGGCCCAATACGGCCTGCAGCTGATCACGGCCGAGTTCGTCGGCTACCAGTTGCCGCCGGCCTCGGGCTGGCCGCTCGCGCTGGGCGTGCTGACCGCGGCCACCATGGTGATCGGCTTCGCGCTGCCGCACCTGTTGCATGCCGGCCGGACACCGCCGATCCGCGTGTTGCGGCGTGACCTGCCACCGCCGCAGCTCGGCAACCTCGCCACGTACGGTGTCGCGCTGCTGGCGATGGCGGCGCTGCTGCTGGTCATCGTGCGGGATCCGTTGTTGCTCATGCTGATCGCCGGCGGCCTCATCGCTACCGCGATCGTGTCCTCGGGCCTTGGCTGGCTGCTGGTCGCCGTGTTGCGCGGCTTCCGCGGCGCCGCGGGCATTGCCTGGCGCTATGGCCTGGCCAACATCGCGCGCCGCCGGGGCGAGAGCGTCGTGCAGATCGTGGCCTTCGGCCTGAGCCTGATGGTGTTGCTGCTGCTCGGGCTGGTGCGCAACGACCTGCTCCGGGCCTGGGAACACAGCTTGCCGCCCAACGCCCCGAACCATTTCCTGATCAACATCGAACCGGACCAGCTGCCGGGCTTGCGAAAGTTCTTCCGGGAGGAGGCGGGCCAGGAACTGGTGGCGCTGCCACTGATCCGTGGCCGGCTGACCGAGCTGAACGGCGTGCCGGTGAAGGACTACAAGATCGGCAACCCGCAGGCCAGGGCCTTCCTGCAGCGGGAGGCCAACCTCACCTGGACCGATACCCTGCCGGCCAGCAACCGGGTCAGCGCCGGCCGGTGGTGGGGTGCCAACCTGGACGGCGGGCCGCAGTTTTCCCTGGATGCCGACCTCGCCAGGCACCTCGGCGTCGGGCTCGGCGACACGCTGACCTTCAACGTCGCCGGCGAGGATATCCGCGCGCCGATCACCAGCCTGCGCACCATCGACTGGGATTCCCTGCAACCGAACTTCTACGTGATGCTCTCGCCGGGCGCCGCAGCCGACCTGCCGCAGACCTGGCTCGCCAGCGTCCATGTGCCGCGCGCCCAGGTGGCGATCCTCTCGACGCTGGTGCGCCAGTTTCCCGGCGTGACCGTGCTGGACCTCGATGTCATCCTGAACCAGCTGCGCTCGGTCATCGGCAAGGCATCGCAGGCCGTGCAGTACGTGTTCCTGTTCACGCTGCTGGCCGGCGTGGTGGTGCTGCTCGCGGCCATCCAGCTCACGCGTGACGAGCGGCGTTTCGAGAGTGCGATCCTGCACACGCTCGGGGCTCCGCGGCGCAAGATCCTGCAGGGTGTCGCGGTGGAGTTCATCACGCTCGGCGGACTCGCCGGCGTGCTGGCGGCGCTGGGCGCGATGGCGCTGGGCTTCGGCCTGGCAAGGTTCGCCTTCAAGCTCGAGTACACGATGAGCCCGTTCCTGTGGCCGCTCGGGCTGCTGGCCGGTGCCGTGATCGTCGGCGTGGCCGGCACCCTTGCCACGCGCCGCGCCGTCAACGAACCGCCGGTCACCGTGTTGCGCGAGATTTGAGCAGGACAGGCGCACCGGTTTCCTGCGGCGCGGTGATCCTGCGGGACACCGCGACCGGACCACGGGTGCTGATGCTGCGCGCCTTCCGCCACTGGGATTTCCCGAAGGGCCTGATGGAAGCCGGCGAGACCCCGCGCCAGACCGCGGTGCGCGAGGTCCGCGAGGAAACCGGCATCAGCGACCTCGAATTCCCGCAAGGTGAGCCCTTCATCGAAACCGGCCCGTACAACCGTGGCAAGATCGCGCGTTATTACCTCGCACGCACGTGCCAGGAAAAAGTGGAACTGCTGCCCAGCCCCGAGACCAGCCGGCCGGAACACACCGAGTACCGATGGTTGTCGCTGTACCAGGCACGCAAGCTGGCAAGTCCGCGGGTGGCGGGCGTGCTCGACTGGGCCGAGAGGCAGCTGGAGTTGGCACAGGAAGATTCCCGGCGAAGATAGTGTGCAGGCCCGGCGTGATAATCGGCGCGTTGGCCCGGCGGGGTGGCGGGGAGACCCCTGGCGGCCTTGCACGCGGACGTGAGGGCTCGCCAGGGGTCTCCCCGCCACCCCGCCTCTGCCTGCGCGACACCGATTAGCCCGGCAAACATGTGAGCCACGGGAACCGTTTCTTGCTCAGCTACGTTTTTCTTGCCTATGCCGTCATTCACCTCGCGATCTGGCTGTGGGGGTGGAAGCTGTGGGTGATGCACGGGCGGCCGGTGGCGCTGCTGCTCGTGCTGGTGAGTGGCACGCTGCTGTTCTACGACAACTTCCGGATCGGCATCGGGCGGTTCCTCGGCGAGGGCGGGTTGCTGTACAACCTGTCGGTACCGGCCTTTGCCTGGCACTGGTCGATGCTGCCGCTGCTCGTGATCGCCGCAGGCGCGATTGCGCGGCTGGCGGATCTCCGCTGGGCACAAGGCAAGGTGGCGATGGGAGGCTTCTGCGTCGTGGCGGTGGCGCTGAGTCTTCGTGACATCCCGGGGATCTTCAGCATGGAGCTGCACCCCGCCTGCCTCGCCGACACGCTGCGTTACTCGACCTCCGTGCGTGCCGACCAGGTCTGCCCCGGCGGCACCACGATCCCGGGCGGTGCCGATGCTGCGTTCGTGGCAATCATCACCAACGTCATCGTGCTCGTCGTCGGGATCGTGCTGTGGGTCCAGCGGCGGTGGCCGTGGATGGCGGTGGGTGCCGGCCTGATGTTCATCGCAGCCGGCGCATTTGCCGGGCACCGGTACGGCCTCGTGATCGCGAACCTGGGCGAGATCGCGATCACGCTGGGGTTGATCGCCACCTGCGTGCGCTTTTCACGTCCAACACGATGGCCCGGTGAGGTGGCAGGGTAACCCCTTGGCGAGCCC
>CAZMVP010000031.1:0-14928 GCA_964569355.1 uncultured Chromatiaceae bacterium
TTGTGGATGAACTCGGTGATGTTGAGTTCGACCCGCCGCCACCACTGACGCGTGTGGGCCCGTTCCTCCGGCGTGCTGCCGATCAACACGGGCGTGGGGTGCAGCTCCTCGAGGTACTCGGCGATGGCGACGGCCTCGCCGAGCGTGCTGCCGTCGTCGCACCGCAATGCCGGGGTCTGGCCGGCCGGGTTGATGGCAAGGAATTCGGGTTGCCGGTTCTCGCCGGTGAACACGTCGATCGTGACTGCGGGCAGGACCAGCTGCTTTTCCAGCAGGAACATCCGCAGGCAGCGTGGTGCCGGGCTCTGTGCGTCATAGACCAGCATCGCGGGTTCAGGCCAGTGCAATCATCAGGCCAGCGCGATCAACAGGATCGCGACGATGCCCGCTGCCATCAACAGGTAACAGCAGCCATGGACGGCCGCGACGATGGCGAACTTCGGGCGGTCGGCGTGCACGTAGTCCTCGGCGATGACCTGCAGGCCAAGCCGCAGGTGGTGGAACAGCGCGATCAGCAGCAACGCCGTCAGGACCACGGTGAGCGGCTCTGCCAGCCATTCGCGCAGCCCGTCGAGGCCGTTGCCGGCATGGGAGAGCAGCGCGGCCAGGAACCACACGGCCAACGGCACCAGCGCCACTGCAGTCACGCGCTGCAGCCACCAGTGTTCCGCGCCGGTGCCCGCCGCCCCGAGTCCCTTTGCCCGGCGCATGGCCGTGGCGCGACCGGTGCGCTGGTTGCGGTTGAGCGGATCCCGCCGATTCCATTGCGACATCAGCTCAGCTCCCCATCGTGAGGGCGATCGCCCAGGTGACAACCGTGAGGATCACGCTCGCCGCCACCACGAGCCAGCCGCCGAGGTAGATGGCCGACAGCTCGAAGCCGAAATCCAGGTCCCAGGTGAGGTGCCGGATGCCGTTGCACAGGTGGTAGAACAGCGCGAAAGTCCAGCTGGACAGCAGGACGATGCCGAGGGGGGAGTGCAGGAAGCCATCCAGCACCGCATAGGCGTGCCCGCCGGCGGCCACGGCGTAGAGCCAGCCGACGAACAGGATGCTGCCAAGCCCCAGCCAGACGCCGGTCGCACGATGGGTGATCGACAGCACGGACGTCAGTTGCGGCCGGTAGATCTGCACGTCGGGTGCACGCGGGCGCGGCCGGGGCCGCATCGGCGCGGAGGTGGAGCCTGGCGTCGGTGTCGTTGCGGACATGGCCGGTTATCCGCGCCGCTGCTGCATCATGAGCTTGATCTCGGCGATCTTCTTGCCGGGGTTCAGGCCCTTGGGGCAGGTCCGCGTGCAGTTCAGGATCGTGTGGCAGCGGTACAGCCGGAATGGATCCTCGAGTTCATCGAGACGTTCATCGGTGGCCTCGTCGCGGCTGTCGACGAGCCAGCGATGGGCCTGCAGCAGCACGGCGGGTCCGAGGAAGCGATCGCCATTCCACCAGTGGCTGGGGCAGCCGGAGGTGCAGCAGAAGCACAGGATGCACTCGTAGTCGCCGTCGAGCTGTGCGCGCTCTTCCGGCGACTGCAGCCGCTCGCTGCCGGCGGGCGCCGGCGTGGTGGTGCGGAGCCACGGCTTGAGTGACTCGTACTGGGCCAGCGCATGGGTCTGGTCACCCACGAGGTCCTTGACCACGTCCATGTTGTTGAGCGGATACACCGTGGCCGGATCACTGATCTCGTCGAGCGACCGGATGCAGGCCAGCCAGTTGGTGCCGTCGATGTTCATCGCGCACGAGCCGCAGATGCCCTCGCGGCACGACCGGCGGAAGGTGAGTGTCGGATCGACCTCGTTCTTGATCTTGATCAGCGCGTCGAGCAGCATCGGGCCGCACTTGTCGCGGTCGATCGTGTAGGTGTCGACCCGCGGGCCCTGGTCGCTGTCGGGATCGTAGCGGTAGATGCGCAGGTGCTGGATGCGCGTGGCATTGGCGGGTTCAGGCCAGGTCTTGCCGGGCTCGATGCGGGATTCAGGTGTAGTGCCGGAATTCTCCGGCACCGGGAACCGCTTCGGGCTGCGCCAACGCGAGACCTGCCTCGACTTCTTGATGAGCACCTCGACTCTCCTCCCGTGGCCGGATCAGCTCCCGGCCCGCTTGTAGGTGCCCGGCTCGACCCTCGAGCTGATCGCCAGCCGGTTCCAGCCGTTGATTGCCACGACCGCCAGCGTCAGCGACAGCAGTTCCTCGTCGGTGAAGTGCTTTGACACCCGCGCATGGACTTCGTCCGGCACATGGGTATCCGCGACGCGGGTGAGGGATTCGGTCCACTCCAGCGCGGCCCGTTCACGGGCGCTGAAGAACGGCGTTTCGTGCCAACCATCCAGCGTGTAGAGCCGCTGCTCCGTCTCGCCGGCCGCGCGAGCGTCCTTGCTGTGCATGTCGAGGCAGTAGGCGCAGCCGTTGATCTGCGAGGCCCGCATCTTCACGAGCTCGAGCAGCGAGTGCTCCAGCCCGCAACCGTGGAGGTAGGTTTCCAGTTCCCGCAGGGCGCTGATGCCCGGGTGGGAAAGGTGGTACTTGAAGCGTTGCGACATGGAACATCCTTCCGGCAGGTCTACCTGCCATCCTTCAATGCAGTCCAGGCGCGCAGTCCGCCGGCGAGGCTGCGGACATTGGTATAGCCGAGCTTCATGAGCTCGTCGGCTCCACGAGGGCCGCGGCTGCCGCCATTGCAGTAACAGATGATTTCGCGGTTGCGGTCGGGCAGCGCGGAGCGTGCCCGCTCGCCCAGTTCATTCACGCTGATGTTGATCGCACCCGGGATGCGGGATTTCGTGAAGCTGTCCGGCTCACGGACATCGATCACCACGGCGCCTGCTGCCATGCGTGCAGCAAGTTCAGACTGTTCCAGTTTCTCCGCCACTGCGCTGCAATCCATCGAAATGGGTGAGTGCAGCCGATGATACTCCATCGATTGTCGACGGAGTGCAGCGTGAACGAATGTGGCGGGACCTCGTCAAGCCGAGGCCCCGCCAAAGGAAGCAGGGGTTGGTCAGCCGATCTTCCGTCGAATGCCGGCCAGTCCAAGGAGTGCAGAACCGAGCAGCCACACGCTGGCTGGCAGCGGAACCACCGCCGGCGTGTAGGTGTAGGTGATCGACATCGTCGATGGCCCGACGTTGAATGAATCGAGGCTCGGCTGGCCATCCGCGAAGGTGCCGTCGTCCAGGGCAACCATGCCGGGGTATCCAAAGCTGAAGACGCCGAGGCCAAGGATCGAGACATTCCCCGTTCCGATGAAGCTGGAAAACAGGTTGTGCGAGGTCAACTGTGCCGTTGCATCCGAGGACCTGGGCAATCCGGGGACGCCGACTGCGCTGATGGAGTCGAACTCGTTGAAAATGGTGTCGCTGAAAACCGTCGACGCAAACAGCAGGCCGCCGCCACCGGACAGTTCGACATTGACCGACATCTGCGCCTGCAGATCTGCACTCTGGAACAGGGCGCCGGTACCCGGATCGTCCCAGCTTCCCAGGCTGACCGCCAGGTCATAGCTGCTGATATCCAGGCCGAACTCGATGCCTGTCAGGGTTCCATTGGACGGATCGAACTGTGCCAGCCCCGCGACCGGCATTGGCGGCGTATAGCCGCTCCCGGAAATGGCGGGAACGACCACGCTGGTGGAAATCGTTGCGGCAGTTGCCGGCAGGGACAGCAGTCCGATGGCCAGCGATGCAGCGACAGGCAGAAGGATACGGTTGGTGACGATTTCCATCGCAGGTGATCCCCCGAACAAGTGCATTAATGTGTTGAGTCGGTACTTTTCAGCACATGCGCAATCACCGTGCCAAAATGTCAAATCGGGTGGTTTATCAACGGGCCTGGATTCCGGATCGCTGGTGGCTGCACCAATTTTGTAAGGAAAGACGACATATCCACCCGTTATCTGATTTGACAAAAGATCCCATGGTCGTCTTGCAGGGGCCTAGCACTCGATCACGTTGACGGCGAGGCCGCCGCGCGAGGTCTCCTTGTACTTGTCCATCATGTCGCGGCCGGTCTCGCGCATCGTCTTGATGACCTTGTCGAGCGACACGTGGTGCTTGCCGTCACCCTGCATGGCCATCCGTTGGGCGTTGATCGCCTTCACCGAGCCCATCGCATTGCGCTCGATGCAGGGGATCTGCACGAGGCCGCC
Organism: uncultured Chromatiaceae bacterium; assembly: GCA_964569355.1. Lineage (GTDB taxonomy): Bacteria > Pseudomonadota > Gammaproteobacteria > Steroidobacterales > SHZI01. The sequence goes on from CAZMVP010000031.1 coordinate 4,143, forward strand.
GATCGGGTCGCAGGTCAGCCCGAGGTTGTGTTCCATGCCGATCTCGGCGGCGTTCTCGACCTGGTAGATGCTGCCGCCGAGCGCGGCGGTGAGGCCTGCCGCTGCCATCGAGCAGGCCACGCCGACCTCGCCCTGGCAACCGACTTCCGCGCCGGAGATCGACGCGTTCTCCTTGAACAGGATGCCGATCGCGCCGGCCGTGAGCAGGTAGTCGATGGCGCCGTCGTCGTTGGCACCCGGGCAGAAGCGGCTGTAATAGTGGAGCACGGCCGGAACGATGCCGGCCGCGCCATTGGTCGGCGCAGTCACGACGCGGCCGCCGGCGGCGTTCTCCTCGTTCACCGCCAGCGCGTACAGGTTCACCCAGTCGAGGATCGTCAGCGGGTCCTCGATGCTCGAGTCCGGGCGTGCCGTCAGGTCGGCATGCATCGCCGGTGCCCGGCGCGGCACCTTGAGGCCGCCAGGCAGCGTGCCCGAATTGCGCATGCCGCGCTCCGTGCAATCCTGCATCGCGTGCCAGATGGTCATCAGGCCGTCGCGAACCTCCACTTCCGGCCTCCAGGTCTTCTCGTTCTCGAGCATGGCTGTCGCGATGCTGATGCCGGCCGCGGCACAACGCTCCAGCAGCTCGTCACCGCTGTGGAACGGGTAGGGCACCTGGCTTGTGTCGGGCACGATCCGGTCTTCCGCCGCTTCATCGTGGTTGACCACGAAGCCGCCACCCACCGAGTAATAGTCACGCGAGGCCAGCTCCGTGCCTGCGGCGTCGAAGGCCGTGTACCGCATGCCGTTGGTATGGAACGGCAGCTTCTCGCGCTTGTTGAACGCGAGATCAGCCTTCTCGTTGAAGGCGATCTCGTGCTGGCCGAGCAGCCGCAGCCGCCCGCTGTCGCGGATGCGCTGCAACTTGTCCGGGATGATGTCCGGGTCGATGCGATCGGGCCATTCGCCTTCCAGTCCGCACAACACCGCCTTGTCCGAGCCATGGCCGCGCCCGGTCAGGGCCAGCGAGCCGTACAGCTGCACCCGCACGCGGGCAACCCGGGGCAGGAGGCCGGGTTCGCCGAGCCAGCGCGTGGCGAAGCGGGCAGCAGCCCGCATCGGCCCCACCGTGTGCGATGACGAAGGTCCGATGCCGATCTTGAACAGGTCGAATACGCTGATGGCCATGGCAAGTCACGCAATCCGCGGGTTGTGGAAGGCAGTCGATTATCGTCGAGAACGTTCACGCAATGGACGTACCGGTGCCCTGCTGCATTGCCGGTCGTGCTACAAATATTTCCAAGCCGGGAAACCCACGATTGCCGATCGGGAGCGCTGCGATGGACAGACGTCATTGGAGGCTTGCCGGCGCCTTGCCGGCATTGGTCGTGCTGCTGCAAGTGGCCTCCGCCGCGGAGCCGGATCCCTTGCCGCCAGCGACGTCCGCGGATTTCTGCGTGGCCGTCCAGCAGCGCATGGCAACCACGGGGATGAGGGCGCACAACACCGTGTTCGGCGACCTCCCCTCGTACCGGCACTCCAAGCCGTCGGCGCAGCCCTTCGAGATCTACCAGTACGTCACCCATGCCGATGGGCGGCCGATCATGGTCTCCTGCAAGATGAAGACCGCCGCCATGCTGCGCGCCGTCTACGGCGGGCAGGCGGCGCGTGCGCAGCACAGCTGCCCCGATGTCGCCCGCGCAATTCAGGCGCAGGCTGTCGAGGCATTGCGTCGAGACAATGAGCCCGCGGCAGCCGACAAGGCCGCCACCTTCGTGATCGATGACAACGAGCCCTACCTCACGGGCTACTCGTATTTGCAGGATTTCCCGCTCAGCTACCGGACCGGTGATGGGCGCATCCACCTGAACTCGCCCGGACTCTTCCAGGACTACGATGCCTGGTACACGATCCTGGTGCCGAAGAAGCTGCAGGGCCAGAGCTACTGCCACCTGGCCACGGTGGATTACATCATGGCGCTGGCAACCGGCGGGGTGCAGCCGGGCACGGTGGTCAGCCTGTCGGTGGATGAGGCGACCAGATAGGAGGGTGCCCGGCCACGACGCCGGGCACCGATTCAACGCATGGCCGCTGGCTACTTCGCTGCCGCCAGCGTCTCCCCGACGATCGCATCCACCCACTTCGCGTAGTTCGGGTGTTGCACCAACCCCTTGGTGTTGAACACGTACTGCGTGCCTTTGATGTCATCCTCGACCTGTTGCTGGATGCTCCGCGGTGACTGCAGGTTCGTGACGATGATCACGCGCTTGCCGGCCTTGTTCGCGCCTTCCACCATGCCGCGCAGTTTCGTGCCGTTGGCCTTGCGGACTTCCGGCACGGCATCGTTCTGCATGGACATGAACATGACGTCGGAATAGCCATCCTTCTTCTTCAGCGCGCTTGCGATGCGGCCGAGCAGGGCGAGGTTCTTCGCGTTGTCGGCATCGAGCGTCGGCCCGTGCGACACGATGATGACCACCTCGTTCGCCGGATCCTTGCTGAGCTCGCGGGCGTTGTCCGCGATCATGTCGATGACCAGCGGATGGTCTTCCAGCGCCGGGGTCCAGACCACCTTGCGGTCCGTCACGATGCGCTTTGTTTCCAGGTAACCCGGGTTGTCGGTCAGGCCGAACATGTACTGCCACTGGCGGAGCTGGTCGTCACTGGCCGAGGAGCTCAGTGCCGGCACCATGACGATGGTCTCGGCGCCCGCTGCCGTGAGCTTGTCGATGGCTTCCTGGATGTGTGCCGACGAGGTCATGCTCATGCCGAAGGCGACGGCCAGCGGGTAGTGGGCAGCCACCGGCTTCAAGCCTTGGCGGAAGGCTTCGTCACCGACCTTGCCGAAGCCGTGTGCTAGTACCACCACGCCGGCTTTGCCATGGACGTCCGGGCCACTGAGGTAAGACATGTAGTCCGGCCCCATCTGCACCATGCTGTTGTCGATGTAGGCATCAGTCGCGGTGCGGTAGATGTCGACGCGCTTGCGCAGCGCCTCGTACATCCACGGTTCCATCTTGTGGCCTTCGTGGCCTGCCTGATGCGCGGAATGGTCCATTGCGGCCGGCTGTTCGTCGGCGATCGACAGTCCAGGGAGGGCGAAGGCGGCGAGAAGTCCCGCGAGCAGCGCGGGATGACGCGTCGTGATCGGAGTCATGGGCTGTTACCTCGGTGATGGTGGATTCCGGATGGTCTCGCCGCGATTGTAGCCTTGCCTGTCGCGGTTTCCGCCAGCGCCGGTGCCGGCGCTGCAGCGTATTTGCGCTGAAGACCGGCGCTCGCGCTTATCGCAGACGCCGGATCAGGCTCGAGGTATCCCGTTGCCCGCCGCCATCGCGCTCGAGTTCCGTGTAGAACCGTTCCACCAGCGTGGCGACCGGCAGCTGCGCGTCATGTCGCGCGCCTTCCTCGAGGGCCATCCGCAGGTCCTTGATCATCCACTTCACGGCGAAGCCGAAGTCGAACTCGCCGGCCAGCATCGTCCGGGCGCGGTTGTCCATCTGCCAGCTCTGCGCGGCGCCCTTGCCGATGGCATCCAGCACCACGGGCATGTCGAGGCCGGCTTTCGTCCCGAAGGCCATGCCCTCGGCCAGGGCTTGCACGAGGCCGGCGATGCAGATCTGGTTCACCATCTTGGCGAGCTGGCCCGAGCCGGCGGGCCCGATCCGCGTGATGGCGCGGCCGTAGGCCTGCAGCACGGACGTGGCTCCGGCGATCGCGGCTTCGTCGCCGCCGCACATGATCGTGAGGGTGCCGTTGACGGCGCCCGCCTCGCCGCCGGACACCGGCGCATCGATGAAGTGCACGCCGCGTGATGCCGCGGCCGCGTGCAGCTCACGCGCCAGCCGGGCGGATGCCGTCGTATGGTCGACAAGCACCGAGCCGGGTGCCATGCCGGCCAGTGCGCCCCGCTCGCCCAGCACCACGTCCCGGACATCGTCATCGTTGCCGACGCAGATGCAGACAAATTCGGCACCGCGGGCGGCGTCGGCCGGGCTGGATGTGATCCGGCCGCGGTGTTCGGTGGCCCATGCTTCTGCCCTGGCGGCCGTCCGGTTGAACACCGTCACGCGATGGCCCGTCCGGGCCAGATGGCCAGCCATGGGATAGCCCATGACGCCGAGGCCGATGAAGGCAACGCGGCGGGGTGGGGTGGCCGTGGTGGAAGCGGCAGTCATCTCCCTCGGGATGATAGGCGATAACACGCCCAGCCAGCCGGAGTTGGTGCAGCCGGCAGCAAGGAGGACGCTGTTGACGAGATAGTAAGCGAGGCTCAGTATCAGCCTCGCTTATGGATAAACCAAATCGGCTGAACCCGACGCGCGAGCGCTCACTGGCCTTCACGCTGTCCGAACTCGTACGCCTGATGCGGCGCGACTTCCTGGACCGGAACCCGGTGCAGGGCCTCACGCCGGAACTCTGGCGGCTGCTCTATTGCCTGGATCGCGACCAGGGAGGCAGGCAGACGGATCTCGCGGCGGTGATGGACGTGACACCGGTAACGCTCGGCCGGATGATTGACCAGCTCGAGAAACGTGGGCTGGTGCGGCGCTCTCCCGATCCGGTTGACCGGCGCGCGCTGCGAGTGTCATTGACGGCCAGGGCCACGGTGCCGATCGCCCGGATGCGGAGCCTCGTGGACGAGTCCAGGCAACGGGCGATGCAGGGCCTGAGCCAGCAAGACCAGGATCGGTTCTGGGAGCTGCTCGGGCAAATCCGCGGGAACCTGCTGGCGTCCCACCCGCCAGCCGGCAGGAAAACCGCGCGCCGCATGTCGACAGGAGGTCGCCGTGAGCGTTGAGTTCCCGATGGCGGAGACCCCGGGCGAGACGATAGAGGCCACCCGCCAGGAGGGCAATGGCCGCGACGGCAACGGCCGATCGCGCTGGCGGACGGTGCTGCTGTGGGTGGTGCCGGCCGTCATCGTCGCCATTGCCTTCTACCTGTTCGGCAGTGCAGGCCGTTACGTGTCGACCGACAACGCCTACATCCAGCAGGACCGGGTCAACGTGGCGCCACAGGTTTCCGCCAATGTCCTCGAGGTCTACGTCGGCGAGAACGACCAGGTCACGGCTGGCGAGAAGATCCTGAAGCTCGACGACCAGCTCATACAGGTCGCCATACGGGGTGCGGAAGCCCAACTGGCTGCCGCCCGGGCCAAGGTCGAGTCCCTGAAGGCGTCGTACCGGGAAAAGCAGGGCGAACTGGCCATTGCCCGGCAGACAGCCGATTACCAAGTGCGCGACTACGACCGGCAGCGCGCATTGCTTGGCCGCCACCTGGTCTCCCAGGCGGCAGTGGATGCGGCCCATCGCTCGGCGGATTTCGCGGTGGGCGGCATCGCGGTGCTGAAGTTGCAGGTCTCGCAGGCGCAAGCGCAACTGGGCGGCAATGCGGATGCGCCGACGGACGACAATCCGACGGTGCGGGCCGCAGCTGCCGAACTCGCCCGCCTGCACGTGGACCTCGAGCACAGCGTTGTGCTTGCGCCGCAGTCCGGCGTGATCAGCCATTTGCCGAAGGTGGGCGACCGGGTGACGACGGGCGTCAATGCCTTTGCCATCGTCGTGACGCGGCACCTGTGGGTGGAGGCCAATTTCAAGGAGACCGACCTGCAGTACGTGCGGCCGGGTGATCCGGTCCGGGTGCAGGTCGATACCTATGGCGGCCGGACCTGGCAGGGAACGGTCGACAGCATCTCCCAGGCCACCGGTTCGGAGTTCTCGCTGCTGCCACCGCAGAACGCGTCCGGCAACTGGGTGAAGGTGGTACAGCGGATTCCGGTGCGTATCATCCTGAAGACCGCCCCCGGCGACCCGCCGCTCCGCGATGGCATGAGCGTCAACGCGAGGATCGACACCGGACCCCATTCACGGTTCTCCCGGTGGTTTGGTTCTTCCTGACCCTGACCGCTGACCCATGGATGCCGAACAACCCGCACCGGGTGCCGGAACCAATCGCGCCCTGCTGAGCATCGCTGCCGTCCTGGCGACGCTGCTCTACACGATCGACACGACGATTGCCGCCGTCGCGCTGCCGCACATGCAGGGCAGCCTGCAGGCGAACCAGGACCAGATTGCGTGGGTGCTCACGTCCTATATCGTGGTCAGCGCCATCTCGACGCCGCTGTCCGGCTGGTTCGGCGCCCGCTTTGGACTGCGCCGGGTGCTGACCATCAGCGTGGCCGGCTTCACCATCGCCTCGATGATGTGCGGTCTCGCGGAGAACCTGACGCAGATGGTGATGTTCCGTGGCCTGCAGGGGGCCTTCGGCGCAGCGCTGGTGCCGTTGTCGCAGGTCGTGTTGCTGGACGCCTTTCCGAAGGAGGAGTACGGACGGGCCACTGGATTGTGGGGCATGGGCGTGATGGTCGGCCCGATCATCGGTCCCACGCTCGGCGGCTACCTGACCGACACGCTGAGCTGGCGCTGGGCGTTCTACATCAACGTGCCGGTCGGCATCGTGGCTTACCTCGGCATCCTGCTCGCGATGCCGAGAGTCCGGCACGCGGCCGGCAAGCATTTCGACATGACCGGTTTCATCCTGCTGTCACTGGCCATCGGCCTGTTGCAGCTCTGGCTGGACCGCGGCCAGACCCTGGACTGGTTCGAGTCGATCGAGATCACCACGGAAGTGTTCTTCAGCGCACTCTTCTTCTACATGTTCGTGGTCCACACCTTTACCCGTCGCCACTCGTTCGTGGACCTGGCACTGCTCAAGGACCGGAACTTCGTTGTCGCCGTCGGCATGATGTTCGCCATCGGCCTCGCGGTGATCAGCCCGAGCGTGCTGCTGCCGAACTTCCTGCAGCAGCTGCAGGGCTACACGCCCACCCAGGCCGGCCAGCTGATGGCCGTCCGCGGCTTCACGGCCATCATCAGCATGCTGGTGGCCGGCCGGCTGGTGGGCCGGGTCAGTACCCGGTTGCTGATAGCCACCGGCATCGTGCTGACCGGCGGATCGCTGTGGATCATGGCCCTGTTCAATGTGGACACGCCGTGGCAGTGGGTGGCGTGGTCCGGCGCGATCCAGGGACTTGGCGTGCCGCTGACCTTCGTGCCCCTGTCGGTGGTGGCCTATGCCACGCTGAAGAAGGAACAACGGTCCGAGGCGGGGGCATTGCTGACCCTGGTGCGCAATATCGGCTCGTCGGTGGGCATCTCGATGGTCGTCGCGCTGCTCGCTCGTTCCACGCAGATGAACCAGAGTTATCTCACGGAGCATTTCACCGCCTTCGATACGGACCGGTGGCAGATGCTGGGTGGCCTGCCCGGCACGAACGAGCACACTGCGGCCTTCATGATGGAGATCGCGCGCCAGGCCGCGGCCATCGGCTACAGCAACAGTTTCTTCCTGCTCATGGTCACCGCCATCGTGGCCTTGCCGCTGGTGCTGGTGCTGAAACCGGAACGGAAGTCCGGGCCGGCGACCTGAGCGACCGCCACGGGGCCCCGACCCTTTTCCGCCTATACTCGGCCGCATCGTCGATCCGACGCCATGCAAGGCCGATCACCGTGCGCAGCCTGATCCTGCTTGCCGCCATCGCCATGCCGGCCATTGCCACCGCCGCGCCGGTGACCCGAGCCGAGTCCAGCAACTACCAGGCGACCTCCACCTACGCGGATGTCATGGGTTTCGTTCGCGAGCTGCAGAAGGACAGCCCGCGGATCCGCGTGGAGACCCTGGCCACGAGCGCCGAGGGCCGGGAGATCCCGCTGCTGGTGATCGGCGCGCCGGCGCCGGTGACGCCGGCGGAACTGCGCCATGACCGGCGTGCCGTTGTCTACTTCCAGGCCAACATCCACGGTGGCGAAGTGGAGGGCAAGGAAGCGGCGCTGATGCTCGCCCGCGACCTCTTGAAGGGCGATGCGGCGAAATATCTCGACAAGCTCGTCGTGCTGATCGCGCCACTGTTCAATCCGGACGGCAACGAGAAGATCAGCACGACCAACCGGCCACTGCAGAAGGGACCGGCCGGTGGCGTGGGCGACCGGGCCAACGGCCAGAACCTCGATCTCAACCGTGACGGCATCAAGCTCGAAACCCCGGAAGTCCGCGGCATGGTGCAGAACGTGCTGCTGCGCTGGGATCCGGTGTTCTTCCTGGATTCCCACACCCACAACGGGTCCTACCACGAGGAGCCGGTGACCTGGGTCTGGGGACTCAATCCGAACGGCGACCCGGCGATTTTCAACTACATGGCCGACACGGTCTGGCCCACGATCGAGAAGACCATGCGCGGGCGGTTCGGCACGGCCGTGATCCCGCACGGGGATTTCCTCGACGCGAAGGAGCCGACCAAAGGCTGGGTGCCGCTGGGCCAGGATTCGTACTACCTGTCGAACTACGTGGGGCTGCGCAACCGGCTCGCGATACTGGACGAGCAGTATCCCTATGTCGATTTTGAAACCCGCGTGAAGGGCGCGCATGCCGTGATGCTGTCCTTCCTGGATTTCCTGTACCAGAACCGCGATGCCGTCGTCGCGCTGGTTGCCGGCGCGGATGAGCGGACCATCGCCCGCGGCCACCACCCGACGGCGGCTGATGTGTACGCGATCGACACGAAGCCGGAACGAATCAAACGGTCGGTCACGATCCACGGCTACGAGATGAAGGTGACGGACACCGGCGGGCGGTATCCCAAGGTGGAGCCCACCGACGTGAAACGGACCTACGCAGATATTCCCTACCTGGCGAAATACGTGCCGACCCGCAGCGTCCGGCTGCCGCGCGGCTACCTGATCAACGTGCCGGACCCGGCGCTCATCGGGAAGCTCCGCGAGCATGGCATTGCCGTGCAGAGGCTGGCGCAGCCGGCCACGGTGACGGTGGAGGCCTTCAGCGTGACAAAGCTCACCGGCGCGCCGTACTCGATGCAGGGGCATTACACCAGCACGGTCACCGGCACGTACCAGACGAAGCAGGTGACGTTCCCGGCCGACAGCTACTACATCAGCATGGCCCAGCCGCTGGCCAACGTGGCTGCCGAACTGCTGGAGCCTGAAAGCCCCGGTGGCCTCGTGACCTGGAACTTCCTCGATCGTTACCTGGCCTTCCAGTGGATGCCGCGGCCGATGGAGTCGCCGGTGTACAAGCTCTACGACGCGGTCAACCTCGTGACGGATGAGGTGCCGTAGTCCATGGCGGGCTGTCCTGCGTGATGGGCTGAATCAGTCTTTCGCGAAGTACCTTCCGGCTTCATCGCGCTTCGCGTTGGCCAGCGCGACGCAGAGATCGATATCCTCGAGCGCTTCGGCGAGCGTGCGCTTGGCGCCTTCCATGCGGTCGAGCATCGGCGTGAAGAATGCTTCGAGTTCGTCATGTTCCTTCGCCGTGCAGAAGCCGTCGCCGAGCCGTGGCAGCCAGCGGTAGCCGAACCGCCCGATGTGCGTCATGAAGGCCTCGTGGTTGGCCTTGAACCAGTCGAAAGTGGCTCGTCGCTGGCTCGGCCGGTCGGCCTGCGCAAAGGCGATGCTGGTGGGCTCGCGCGCCCTGAGCCTCGGGTCGAGCAGCAGCTTCCTCACATGATCGGCCACGCCATTGTCGTCGGACGCGCCCAGGGCCACCGCAGCTTCCGAGCGGAACTGGATGTTGTCCGAGGCCAGCATCTGCGAGGTGAGCGCATCGACGAAGGGCAGGCCGTCTTCCTGCACGCCCACCTGCAGGGCCACCTGCACCTGCGCCGGCAACACGGCGGTCGGGTCCGGCTTCATGCCTGGTTTGCCGAAGCCGATGTAGCGCCTCGCCTCGTCGGCCAGCGTCTTCCTCAGGTCCGGGTCGCGCGCTTCGAGAGCGAGGAAGGTCACGAGCTTGGTCCGCAGCAGTTCGCGGTCCACCTTCGTCGCCTCATCGACGGTTGCCTTTGATGCAATGCTGGCCCGGAGCGCATCGAGGCGCGGCCGGTAGATGGCGCGCATCAGGGCCACCACCTTGTCGCGGTCAGCCGACGGCACGATGTAGTCCCGCAGCTTCACGAGGGAGGGAGCCGGCGCCATGACCACCGAGGGATACTTCGAGTTGGCGATCGTCGTGACGGCCGCGAGCCAGGTGTCGGTGGACATGCGGTTGGCCTCGTAGGCTGCCGACACGCTGTCGGCGGCCATGATGGCCCCGGTCTCGCTCAACTGGTCGAAGTTGACCATCAGCGATTGCCAGCCTGCCTGGTCGAGCGCAAACCGGTAGTAGCCGGCGCCATTGGCATTCGGCATGACGAAGGCCGGGCAGCTTTTCGTCTTCAGCGACACGCGGGTCGAGGCTTCGGTCAACAGCGTGCATTCCTTGCCGGAGCCATTGCCGGAGCCGTAGCGGACGCAAAGCGGGATCTGCCAGGTCTGTCGTGGATCACCCTTCGATCCCACCGGCAGGTAGCGCGACTGGGAGACGTCCAGCGATACGCCATCCGTCGCGCACTCCAGGGTGGCGGTGACGAGCGGCAGGCCGGGCTGATCGATGAAGCTGCGGAAGGCGGGGATCACGTCGGGGCGCCCGGAGCCCGTTGCGAGCGAGTTCATGAAGTCGTCCACGTTCGCCGTCTTGTTGGCAAAGCGGTTCAGGTGCGTGCGGATGCCGGCCTGGAAGGCCTTCTCGCCCAGCCAGTTCTCGAACATGGTCAGGACGGCCGCACCTTTCAGGTAGGTGATGCCGTCAAAGGCGCTGCCGATATCGAGGTTGCGGGCCACCGGATTGCGGATCTGGCGGGCCGAGATGCGGCTGTCGAGCCCCATGGCGGCCGCGGTCTGCAGCGCGGGGGCGACATCGAGGTGCATCGCCGGGTTCCACGCGTTGGCGGCCTTGAACGACATCC
>CAZMVP010000032.1:0-14421 GCA_964569355.1 uncultured Chromatiaceae bacterium
CGAGCGCATCCATCGCTCGAACCTGATCGGCATGGGCGTGCTGCCGCTCGAGTTCAAGCCGGGCGAGAGTGCGGCTTCGCTGGGCCTGACGGGCCGCGAGGTCTACGACGTCTCGGGCCTGGACCAGGGCCGTGCACACGAGGTTTCGGTGACAGCCCGTCGGGAAGATGGCTCGGTGGTGCAGTTCAAGGCACGGGTACGGATCGACACGCCGAAGGAAGGCGACTATTTCCGCCACGGCGGCATCCTGCAGTATGTGTTGCGCCAGCTTGCATCCGGCCACGCGCCTGCTTGACGCACGACCTGGTCGACATCGGCGCGAATCTCGCCCACGAGAGCTTCACCGATGACCTGAGCACGGTGCTGGAGCGCGCCCGCGCGGCCGGCGTCCGGCGCATGATCGTCACCGGCACGAGCCTTGCGGGCTCGCGCGCTGCCCACCGGCTGGCCAGTATCCACCCCGGCACCTTGTGGGCCACCGCGGGCGTCCATCCGCACGAGGCTGCCGATTTTGACGCCGCCGTCGAAACCGGCCTCCGCGAATTGCTGGATGCACCAGGCGTGGTCGCGGCCGGCGAGTGCGGCCTGGATTATTTCCGGGATTTCTCACCGCGCGAAGCGCAGCGCGAAGCCTTTGCCCGCCAGCTCGAGCTGGCCGCGGCTGCCGGCCGGCCGCTCTTCCTGCACCAGCGCGACGCCCACGCCGACTTCCTTGGCCTCCTGAAGGAACAGGGCCCGCGGCTGCCGGCGGGCGTGGCCCACTGTTTCACCGGCACGGCCGCCGAGATGCACGACTACCTCGAGCTCGGCCTGCACATCGGCATCACCGGCTGGATCTGCGACGAGCGGCGCGCAGCCGATCTGCGCGTAGCCGTGGCGAGCCTGCCGCTCGACCGGGTGCTGCTGGAAACGGATGCGCCCTACCTGTTGCCGAGGAGCTTGCAGCCGGCCCCGCGCAGCCGGCGCAATGAACCGGCCCTGCTGCCGGAGGTGCTGCGCACCCTCGCGATCTTCATGGACCAGGACGTGGCCCTGGTGGCCGCATCCGCCACCCGGAATGCGGAGCGCCTGTTCGGCCTCAACGCGCCGTGAGCAGGTGACTCATCCGCGCGGAGATGGCCGCCTGCTGCAGCCGTTCCCAGGCCTGCAACCAGGTGTCGCCGACCAGCGAGACTGGCGACGCCTGCGTGGGCGCACGCGGGTCGACGCCGTCCTTCTCGAGTTCCTGCAACAGTCGCTCCAGCAGGATCACGCTCTGCGGCTGCCCCTTGGTGAACTGGGCGCGGCCGGTGAAGGCAACAAAACCGGTGACCGGTGCATCGGGCGCCAGGCGCTTCACGGCCGCGACCCGGTCCCAAAGGCCCGGTTGCGGATTCGGAAACGTGAAGCGGCGGTCATCGGCGATCACCGTCCAGTCCTGCATGGCCTCGCTGCCAAACACATGGCCATCGACATCCTTGATGTCCACCACGACGATGCCGCGCGAGGTCAGCAGCGCGTACTGGATCTGGATCTCCGCACCGCTCCCATCCGGGATGATGAAGTTGGCCAGCACGCCGCGGCAGCTGCGACGCAGGCGGCGATCGATGTCCCGACGCCGGGCCTGGCGCCAGCGCCGGAAACCCGCGATCGCCACTGCGATGACGAGCAGCACGGCAACGCCGGCCAGCACCGGCACGATGCCCCCACCGCTGTTGCCCATGGCTTCCATCAGCGGCTCAGAGATGGTCAACCAAGGCCGCGAGATCGGCATCGATCCGCTCGAAGTGAGCGGGTCGCTCGAGGATCGCCGCCAGTTCCGGCGGCATCGCGATGCGGGTGCCGAGCAGTGGCTCGACGATGGTGTCGAACTTGGCGGCGTGCGCCGTGGCCACCACGGCCCAGTCGCGGCCCGAGCGCTCGGCAGCCGGCAGCTCCCGGTACACGTGCAGTGCGGTGGCCGTGTGCGGGCACCACGCGAGCCCGTGGCGGCGATATTCATCGACGATCGTGGCGCGGATGCCGGCATCGGTGACTGGCACGGCCGAGACCTCCTGCCGGACCCCGTCGACATCGGTGCACAGGTTGCGCAGGCGTTCCATGTTGCTCGGCTCGCCCACGTCCATGGCCGAGGCGAGCGTGGCCACGCTGGGTCGGGGCAGCCACTGCCCGGTCGCCAGGAAATCCGGGATCGTGGTGTTCGCGTTGGTCGCCAGGATGATCCGGTCGATCGGCATGCCGGCCCGCCGCGCCCAGACACAGGCAAAGCCGTTGCCGAGGTTGCCGGTCGGCACGATGAAGCTCAGTGGCCGGCCCGAGGCCTGCCAGTGCGCGAGGCTCGCGTGGGCATAGTAGGCGGCCTGGGGCAGCAACCTGCCGACATTGATGCTGTTGGCCGAGCACAGGCGATGGCGGGCCCGCAGCGCGGAATCGGCAAAGGCCGCTTTCACCAGCCGCTGGCAATCATCGAACCCGCCACGCACGGCCAATGACGTCACGTTGTCGCCCCAGCAGGTGAGCTGGTGCTGCTGGCGTGGCGACACGCGGCCATCCGGGAACAGCACCACCACGCGGGTGCCGGGACGCCGATGGAACGCGGCCGCCACGGCGCCACCGGTGTCGCCGGATGTGGCGACCAGCACCGTCACCGGCCCGGCCGTGACCTGCCCGTCCGCGATGATCTGCTCCATGGCATGGGCCAGGAAGCGTGCACCGACATCCTTGAACGCCGCGGTGGGCCCGTGGAACAGCTCCAGCACCTTGAGTACGCCGGGATCCACCTCGAGCGGCCGCAACGGTATCGGGAAGCTGAACGCAGCCCGGCAGAGCTGGCCCAGCCGGTCATGCAGGGTGGTGCCGCCGAAGAACGGTTCGAGGAACTCTCGTGCAACCGCCGGCAAGTCGCCCGGGTTGTCACCTGTCGCACCGAAGGCCCGCGGGTCGAGGCTTGGCAGGCTTTCCGGCACGTAGAGCCCGCCGTCGCCGGCGGTACCGCCCATGATGGCCTGTTCAATGGCGACCGGCGGGCCGCCCCGGGTGCTGACGTAGCGCATGGAAGGGCTCAGAGCGATGCGCCGAGATAGGTGGCCAGGCGCAGGATATCGGCAAAGACCCCGGCGGCGGTCACGGCTGGACCGGCGCCAGGTCCCTGCACGACCAGCGGATTCTCGCTGTAGCGCGCCGAGGCATAGCGGACGATGTTGTCGGTCAGGTTGATGTGCGCGAAGGCATGGTCACGCGGCAGCGATTCCAGGCGTACGCTGGCCGTGGCCGTGCGGCGATCCACGCGTCCGACGTAGCGCAACACGCGATCGGCGGCATTGGCCTCGGCAAGCCGCTTCGCCATCGCCCCATCATGGGCCGGCAATGCCGCCAGGAACTCCTCGGCGGACCCGCCTTCCAGGCCATCGGGGATCAGGCTCTCGACGGCGATGTCGCGCAGCTCCAGGCGCATGCCCATCTCGCGACCGAGGATGATGACCTTCCGGGCCACGTCCATGCCGGACAGGTCGTCCCGCGGATCGGGCTCCGTGTAGCCGGCATCGCGCGCCTCCCGGACGATGGTCGAGAACGGGCGGCTGCCGTCGAACACGTTGAACAGGTAGGCCAGCGTGCCGGAGAAGATCCCCTCGATGCTGCGGATCTCGTCCCCGGTCTCGCGCAGGTCGCGCAGCGTACCGATGATGGGCAGGGCCGCGCCGACCGTCGTCTCGTACAGGAACCGGGTATGGCTCTTGCGGCGCACGTCCTGCAACTGGTCATGGACTTCCAGCGGCCCGCTCGGTGCCTTCTTGTTCGGCGTCACCACGTGCACGCCGCCGCCCAGCCACTCCAGGTAGCGACCCGCGATATCCTCGCTCGCGCTGCAGTCGACCACGGCGGCATGCGGCAGGTGCTCGGCATGCACGTGGCTCGTGAACCGGCCCCAGTCGAGTGGTACGGAGCGCGCCTCGAAGTCCTCGCGCCAGGTCGCCAGGTTGATGGCCCGGTCATGCAGCAGCATCCGCGTGGAACTGGCAATGGCCCGCACGCGCAGGTCCAGGTTGCACTGCGACTTCAGGCGCGGCAGCTCGGCCGCCATCTGCTTCAGCAACACCTGGCCGACGTTGCCCGGCCCGATCAGGCCGATCGAGATGGTCTCGGCCGACAGGTAGAAGCCGGAATGCACGGCGCGCAGCGCGCGCGTGGAGTCCTGGCGGGCGATGACCGCCGAGATGTTCCGTTCCGATGATCCCTGCGCGATGGCCTTCACGTTGATCCCCGCGCTGCCGAGCGTGCCGAGGAAGCGGCCGGCGATGCCGGGCATGCCCGCCATCCCATCGCCGACCACGGCAATCACGCTGCAGGGATTCTTGACGGTGACGCTGTGCACCAGGCCCTGGCGCAACTCGGCGGCAAAGGCCCGCTGGATGACCTGCTCCGCATTCACGGCCATCCGGCTCGGCACGCCGATGCAGATCGAGTGTTCCGAACTTGCCTGTGAAATCAGGATAACCGAGATGCCCGCCTCGCGCAGCGCGCCGAACAGGCGGTCCGCCGTGCCGGGCACGCCGATCATGCCGGCGCCCTCGATGTTGAGCAGCGCCACGTCGTCGACAACCGTGATGCCCTTGATCGGCTGCGTCGAACCGGATTCGGGACCGATCAGCGAACCGGGTGCCGACGGGTTGAAGGTATTGCGGATCCAGATCGGGATGCCCCGCTGCACGGCCGGCGCCATGGTCTGCGGATGGATCACCTTGGCACCGAAGTAGGCCAGTTCCATCGCCTCGCTGTACGACAGCGCATGGATGATCGCCGCCTCCGGCACGCGGTTGGGGTCGGCGCTCATGACGCCGTCCACGTCGGTCCAGATCGTGATCTTGTCCGCGCCGAGCAGCGCGCCGACGATGGAGGCGGAGAAGTCGCTGCCGTTGCGGCCGAGTGTGGTCTGCAGCCCGTCGCGTTCCACGGCGATGAAACCGGTGATCACGGCCGTCCCGGCCATGTCCGGGCCGAACAGCCGGGCCGCACGCTCCCGCGATTCGTCCCACTGGACCGCCGGACCCATGTCGCCATGCTGGATCACGATGAGCTGCCGCGCATCGATCCAGTGCGTGGCACGGGCCTCGCCCGAACGCTTCACCCGGTCGGCAAGGCAGGCCGTGAGCAGCTTCGATGACCACAGCTCGCCATAGCCGGAAATCAGTTCCCGCCCGCGGTCGCTGGCCTGGCGGATCAGCGAAATCGCCCGCAACAGATCACCCAGGTTGGCGAGGTCGGCGGCAAAGGCCGCCAGCAGGTCATGGGCGGCCTTCTGCTCGCCCAGCAACTCCGTGACGGTGGTGCGATAGCGCGTTGCGATGGCGTCCAGCCGGACCGGGACGTCCGCCGCCGATTGTTCGGCCGCGGTGACCAGCGCCAGCAGCGCATCGGTGGTCTTGGCCATGGCAGACACCACGACGGCCTGGCGTGGCACCCCCTCGCCCAGCAGGATGTCGGCCACGCGACGGAAACAGTCGGCGTCAGCAAGGCTGCTGCCGCCGAACTTGTGGACATTCCAGCCGCTCCGGACAGGCGCGGCCGGCTCCCTGGCGGACGACGCGGTGCGCCCGTCAGGCGGAAGCCGGGAACTTGAAACCATGAAATCAGGCCATCGTCGGATCAGGAAAAAAGGCGGCTAATGATACCTGTTCTGCCGGCGTCCCACAGGGGCCGGCGGTTTATGCCGCCCCGGCGGCTAGGCTAGAATCGCCCGGCATGACGAAGCTTTTCATTGCCATGGCCGACGCCCCCCGGGACCGTGCCGACCTGGAGAAGTCGGTCGCCATGCCGATCGAACGCCAGCTCGTCATCCGCAACTTCAGCGATGCCACCTACCCCGAACTGATCGACATCGAACGCCGTGGCCACGGCTTCTATGCCTGGGGCCTGGCCGGCACGCCGGAGAACATCGAGAACTGGTTCCTGATGAGCGTGGGCGACTTCGTGCTGATCGGGCAGAAGTCCGGTTATCGCCACTATGCCAAGGTGCTGGGCCGCTACGAGAACCCCAAGGCGGCGCGGGCCATCTGGGGCGATGACGCAACCGGGGAAGAACTGCGCAAATACCTGTTTTTCCTCTCGGAGCCGATCAGCCTGGGGCTCGCCGTGGACGACCTCGCCGACTACCTGCCGCCCGGCACCGCGCCGCTCGGCCGGGTACCTGACGACATCATGGAACGGATCGAGGCCGATTTCGGCAATGTCGAGCGCTTCGCGCGGCGGCGCCTGCTCAACACGACCGCCGGCGGACCGGTGCTGGACATGAGCGGCATGATCAGGGTGTCCGAGCGGGACCTCCTGAAGCTCCAGCGGCTGGAACCCAAGAACAGCAAGGATGGCCGCCAGGCACTGATCGACACCATCATCAGCCGGCGCGGCCATCCCGGTTTCCGCCGGGAACTGCTCGATGCCTACGAGTCGCGGTGCGCGATCACCAACTTCAACGCGGTCGATTCGCTGGAAGCCGCCTGCATCGTGCCCTTCCGCGGCAAGTTCACCCACCACGCCTCCAACGGCCTGCTGCTGCGCTCGGACATCCACACGCTGTTCGACCTCGGCAAGATCGCCATCGATACCGGCACCATGTCGGTCGTGATCACCGATGACCTGATGGATTCGAGCTACCGGATCCTGGCCGGGCGGCCGCTGCGCTATCCGAAGGACGAGAACAGCCGGCCAAGCAGCGAAGCCCTGGACCTGCACCGAAGGCTCGCCGGCCTCTAGAATGCGGCATTCCGACCGCCGGAATCCCGCGCCCCGACCGCTATACTCGCGTCCATGTTCCTGACCCCCGAACAATTCATGGCCTGGCCGCAGCGCGCGATCACGCTGCTCGGCATGTCCGGCGTCGGCAAGACGACGCTCAGCTACCGGCTGCCGCAGTCGACCTGGTTCCACTATTCCGGTGACTACCGGATCGGCACCAAGTACCTGCAGGAGCCGATCCTGGACAACATCAAGCGCCAGGCCATGCAGGTCGGCTTCCTGCGCGACCTGTTGCGCAGCGATTCCATCTACATCGCCAGCAACATCACGGTGCACAACCTGGCACCGCTGTCGTCGTTCCTCGGCAAGATCGGCAACCCGGCCAAGGGCGGCCTGCCGCTCGCGGAGTTCCTGCGCCGCCAGCGCCTGCACGCGCTGGCTGAAGCCGCGGCCATGAAGGACGTGGCGGACTTCATCGTCAAGGCCAAGGTGATCTACGGCTACGACCATTTCCTGAATGACGCCGGCGGCAGCCTCTGCGAGCTGGACGACCCGGAGGTGCTCGAGGTCCTGGCCAACCACACGCTCATCCTCTACCTGCGGGCCGGCGAGGAGATGGAACAGGAGCTGATCCGCCGGGCGGAAACCAACCCGAAACCGCTCTATTACCGCGAGGATTTCCTCGAGCGCGAACTGCCGGCATTCCTGGCCGCCTCGGGCAGCCGGTCGGTGGACGAGATGGACCCGGATGCCTTCGTGCGCTGGATCTTCCCGCGGCTCGTGCAGCACCGCCGGCCGCGCTACGAGGCGATAGCAAGGCAGCATGGCTATGCCGTGGACGCCGGCAGCATCGGCTCGCTGCGCGACGAACAGGATTTCCTGCAGATGGTGATCGGTGCGATCCGGCAACGGGACCGCCATGGATGAGTGATATGTCCGACAAAGAGCAGTCCGGCGCGCGACCGCGCCCCCTGGATGGCTACCGCGTGCTGGAAATGGGCCAGTTGCTCGCTGGCCCGTTTGCCGCGAGCATCCTCGGCTACTTCGGTGCCGAGGTCATCAAGATCGAGCCGCCCGGGACCGGGGATCCGATCCGCACCTGGCGGATCATGAAGGATGGCACCTCGCTCTGGTGGCACAGCCTGGGCCGCAACAAGAAGTCCGTGACCCTCGACCTGAACCGGCCGGAAGCCCGCGCGATCGCGCGCAAGCTGGCCCTGAAGTCCGACGTGATCATCGAGAATTTCCGTCCCGGGAAACTCGAGAAATGGAACTTGGGCCCCGCTGACCTGTGGCCGGAAAACCCGGGCCTGATCTACGGCCGGATTTCCGGCTACGGCCAGAATGGTCCGTACGCCGCAAAGCCGGGCTTCGCCTCCGTCTGCGAGGGAATTGGCGGATTGCGCTATGTGAATGGCTTCCCGGGCGAAGCGCCGGTACGTCCCAACCTCAGCATCGGCGACACGCTGGCCGGCATCCATTGCGTGCTCGGCGTGCTGCTGGCCTGCATCCAGCGCTCGCGCGATCCGAAGAAGCGCGGCCAGGTGATCGACGCGGCGCTGTATGAATCGGTATTCAACCTGATGGAAGGTGTCGTGCCGGAGTATTCGGGCGCGGGCGTCGTCCGCCAGCCCTCCGGCTCCACGCTGACGGGCATCGTGCCGACCAATACCTATCGCTGCAACGACGGCAAGTTCGTGATCATCGGCGGCAACGGCGACTCCATCTACAAGCGACTGATGCAGGCCATGGGCCGCCCGGACCTGGCCAACGATCCGCGCATGGCGAACAACGCGGGCCGCGTGACCCACGAGAAGGAACTCGACGAGGCGATCGGTACCTGGACCGGATCCCTGCCCTCCACCGAGGTGCTCAAGGTCCTGGACGGCGCACAGGTCCCGTCCGGCCCGATCTACAGCGTGGTCGACATGCTCGCCGACCCGCATTTCAATGCGCGTGGGCTGTTCGAGGAAGTGCAGGTCAACGGCGCCCCGCTGAAGATCCCCGCCATGATGCCCTTCCTGAGCGAGACGCCAGGCCGCACCGAGTGGCCGGGACCCGCCATCGGCGAACACAACACCGAGGTCCTGGGCTCGCTGCTCGGCCTTGGCGAGGAATCGCTGAAGGCCCTCGCGCGCGACGGCATCATCTGAGCGCCGGGGCTGACATGACCGGCCCCTACGATTCGTTCCGCGATTACATCAACGCCCTTGATGAGCGCGGCCGCCTGCTCCGGCTGCCGGAGATGGACCAGGACCAGTTCGAGGCCACCGGTTTCGCCTACCGGATGATCGGGGAACTGGGCTACCACGCGGCGCCGGCCTTCCGGATCGATCGCGTCAGGACCGGCGGCCGGTGGCTCGATGGCCCGGTGTTCGGCAACGTGTTCCCGGGCTGGCTGGCCGAGGCGCTGGCCTACGGCGTGCCGGCATCGGCCATCGACGGCCTCACCGCCGATGATCGCCGCCTCTACCACCTGACGCGCGAGCACCTCGCGCAGAAGCTCGGCACGGACGATCGCTGGCCGCGCGTCGCTCCGCACGAGATCGGCCGGGCCGAGGCGCCGGTCAAGGAAGTCGTGGTGACGGGTGACGACATCAACCTGCTGGACTTTCCCTGGCTCCAGACCAACCCGGGCGATGCCGGCGCCTACATCACCGCCGGCACGGTGTTCATGGAAGACCCGGAGCGGGGCCGGAACGTCGCCACCTACCGCTGCCAGGTGAAGGGTCCGCGGAAACTCGGCGTGAACTGCGAGATCGGCCAGCACGGCTGGATCCACATCCAGCGCGCGAAACAGCGTGGCGAAACGACGGTGCCAGCGGCCATCGTGCTCGGCGCGGATCCCATCACTTTCTCGGTGGGCACCTCGAAGCTGGCCGGGTTCGGCGAGGACGAACTGGAAATCGCCGGTGGCCTGCGCGGCCGGCCGGTGGAGCTTGTCGCCTGCGAGAGCAGCGCGCTGCGAATCCCGGCGCTTGCGGAACTCGTGATCGAGGGCGAGATCCCGGTTGACGAGGGCGAGGAAGAAGGACCGTATGGCGAGGTCTACGGTTACCTGGGCCTGAAGAAGCCGCAGAACTTCGTGATGCACGTGCAGGCGATCACCCATCGGCGAGAGCCGTGGATCGTGAATTCCTTCGCCGGCGTCACCAAGCTGACGATGAGCATGCCGCAGGCCGTGGCCAACTTCAGCCGATACCGGAAGCTGCTGCCGAACCTCGTCGACCTCTACCGGCCGGTGGAAACCAATGGCGTGGTGCTGGCCAGCATCGACAAGCGCCTGCCGGGCGAAGGCATGAGCGCCGGACAGACCCTGGCGGCCGGCGACCTGTTCAGCAAGGTCGTGATCGTCGTCGATGGCGACATCGACCTGCACGACAAGAGCCAGGTGTTCCACGCACTGGGCACGCGCTGGCAACCCGACCCGGCATCGCTGGTCATTCCCCGGACGAAGGGCTTCCCGCTCGACCCCAGCGCCCCGACCCGCTGGCTCACGAGCAAGATGGTCATCGACGCCACGCGCCAGTGGCCGGCCGAAGGCGGCCCGGCCCAATGGCCGGCGGTCTCGCGGGTGCTGCTCGACCAGCAGAGTCCCGGCACGCGCGCACTGGTGGATCGGCGCTGGTCCGAGTACTGGAAATCGTGGCAAGGCTGAGCCCGGTCGATCCCGCCACGTGAGCGTCCTGCCGGCACCCGGCGTCTTCCACAGCCGGGACTATCGCCTGTTCCTTGCCGCGCGGCTGTTGTCGGCCCTGGCCGTGCAGATGCAGTACGTCGCGGTCGGCTGGCTCGTCTACGAGCTGACGCGCGACCCGCTGTCGCTGGGCCTCGTCGGTCTCGCGTCGTTTCTCCCGCTGGTGGTCCTTGCCCTCTTCACCGGCCACATCGCCGATCGCCATGACCGCCGCCGGATACTCATCGTCGCCTATGCCACGGTGCTGGCCTCGGCCCTCGGCATGCTGGTCTTTGCCGCCACCGAGGCGCGCGACACCCGGATCATCTATGCGCTGCTGCTGTTGCAGGGCACGGGCCGCGCCTTCGGCAACCCGGCCAGCCAGGCGCTGGTGCCAAACCTCGTGCCACCGGAGCAACTCGCCAACGCCATCGCGTGGAACTCGATGGTCTGGCAGACCGCGATCATTGCCGGTCCCGCCCTGGGGGGATTCCTCTATTACTTCGGTGCGCCGGTGGCGTTCGGCTCGGCTGCGGCCTGTTTCGCGCTCTGCTGCCTGCTCTATGCCGTGATGCACGGCCGCCCGCAGGTGGCCGTGAGCCAGGCCAGCTGGGATTCACTGCTGGCAGGCCTGCGCTTCATCCGCTCGCGACCGGTGCTCTTCGGCGCGATCTCGCTGGACCTGTTTGCAGTCCTGCTCGGAGGGGCGACCGCCCTGCTGCCGGTCTATGCGCGCGATATCCTTGCCGTGGGCCCCGGCGGCCTCGGCCTGCTGCGCAGCATGCCGGCCGTCGGTGCACTGGCCGTCGCGTTGTGGCTGGCCAACAAGCCGCTCAAGTCACGAAGCGGCCTGCGGATGTTCCAGGGCGTTGCGCTTTTCGGCATCGCAACGGTCGCGTTCGGCTTCTCGACGAACATCGTGCTCTCCTGCGCCTGCCTGACGATCCTCGGCGCGGCCGACATGATCAGCGTCTACGTGCGCTCGACGCTCGTGCAGTTCGACACGCCGGATGCGATGCGTGGCCGGGTGTCTGCGGTGAACGTGGTGTTCATCGGCGCGTCGAACGAACTCGGCGAGTTCGAGTCCGGCATCCTGGCCGCCGCCATCGGCACGGTGCCCGCCGTGGTGGTCGGCGGTGTCGGCACGCTCATCGTGTGCGGGTTGTGGATGCGCTGGTTCCCGGCGCTGCGCCACCGCGATCGCCTGACGACCTGAGGGGCCCCGGCACGCCGGCCAGCAGGCCACGCAGCAACTTCGCCGTGCGGCGCCAGCGGAACGCGATACCGGCCAGGGCGATCCCGCCACCGAGCAGGCCGCGCATCCGGCGGCGACCCAGCACCAGCGTCAGCATGATGCCGGCACCAAGCAGTGCGGCGGGTCGCGCGACCTGCCGCAGCACACCGACGCCACGATCGAGCGGCGCCAGGCTGTCTTCGATGTCTTGCACGTGCATTGCCAGTTCGAGGCGCTGCGCGGCGCTCCGCGCCTCGAGCTCGTGGCGCCGCCGGCGCAGGGCGGTGTTGCCGGTCATCGTCGGCATCTCACGGCTGCCATTTCACGACTGCCATTTCACCTGGGCGGTCCCCGCAGGTCCTCTTCATCCTGCCGCAGCTCGGCAAGCGTCGCGGCCAGGAATTGCGGGTACGCCCGCAGCCGGGCACGGATGACCAGCAGGGCGATGATCGCGATGACCAGGAACCCCGCGGCGACCAGCACCGTGGCAAGGATCCGGTGCGTGTCCCAGTACGCCAGGATCACCGCAAAGGCCGCGAACAGCAGGCCGGCACCGGTTGCCAGGATGGCCACCGCGCTCCACAGCAGCACGCCGCTGATCCGGTGCAACTCCTCCCGGACTTCGACGGACAAGAGCTCGATCCGGGTCCGGCCGATGTTGACCGCGGTGGCAAGCAGGCCACCGAAGGAGGAAATCAGCTGCTTGAGCGGCCCGCGACTTCGGTCCTGATCGTGATCGTGGTCCTGGTCGTGGCCACCGCGGTCATGGTCGCGGGGCCCGCCATCGTCCGCGGCAGTCACCGGCGACTGATCAGCAAGCCCAGCAACAGGGCGGCGCCGGCGGCGATGCCCACGGCCTGCCACGGATTGGCCTTCACGTATTCGTCGGCACTGGCGGCGGCGTCACGGACATGTTCCAGCGCTTCCTCCTCGGCGGTCTTCAGCCGTGCCCTGGCCTGCCCGAGCGACTCGGTTGCCCTTGCGCGGATGCCATCGATGCGCTCGCCGGTCTGGGATGCCGTGGCCTGCAGCAACGCTTCAGCATCTTCCACCACGGTCTTCAAGTCACGGATCAATCGTTCGGTCGGGGTATGCCTGGCCATCGGTCTGCGCTCCATTCCTGCATTCAGTCGTTGCCGGAGAGTCTAGCAGGAGCGTGCTCCTGCCTCGCGGCGAGGTCGAAAACGTGAGGCCGGTCGACGGCGATCGTGCCGACCATTGCTGCATACTGCGGGCTGGCCGTCGGGCAACCAACCACGGGAATCGAAGCGATGTGTTCCGGAACCACCACCGGCCGAGCAGCCGGCATCCTGCTGGCGCTGCTGGCCACGACCGTGGCCTACGGCCAGTCAGCCCCGGATCCGGCCAACGCGACGCGCCTGATCATCAAACTGCGTGATGCGGCACCCATCCCGACCGCGGACACGGCGCCCACCGGAACAGCCGCAGCCGATGACCGTCGCCAGGCCCAGGGCAGGGCCCAAATGCAGGAGCAGGAGCAGGAGCAGGAGCGGAGAAATCGCCTTGATACGGTATCGGGCCGCGCGGGCCTCGAGTGGCGCAGCTCACGTACCATCGGTGCCGGCATGGCTGCGCTGACCCTCGCCCGCCGCCTGTCCGGCGCCGAACTCGACCGCCAACTGGCGGCCCTGCGTTCGGATCCGGATATCGAGTTTGCGGTCGTCGACCAGCGGCGCTTTGCGCAGGCCATGCCCAGCGATCCCTTGTACCCGAACCAGTGGTATCTGCAGAACGGCCAGCCGGCCGCCACCAATTTTTCGGCCACCTGGGACCTCACCACCGGTTCTCCCGACACCGTGATCGCGGTACTCGATACCGGCGCCCGGTACGACCATCCCGACCTCACCGGCCGACTGCTCCCCGGTTATGACTTCATCTCGGGGGAATCCTCGTCCTCCTTCGTCACCGCCAACGACGGCAATGGGTGGGACGCCGACGCCTCGGACCCCGGGGACTGGGTTACCTCGGCAGAGAAGCAGAGCGGGCCGCTGGCCAGCGTCGACGACTGCGAGGTCGGCAACAGTACCTGGCATGGCACCCGCGTCGCCGCCCTGATCGGCGCGGGGACGAACAACGGCATGGGTGTCGCCGGCGGAACCTGGCAAGGCGGGATCCTGCCGGTGCGGGTGCTCGGCAAGTGCGGAGGCTTCGATTCCGACATCATCGCCGGCATGCTGTGGGCGGCCGGGCTGCCGGTGGCCGGCGCACCACCGAACCCGCACCCGGCGCGGGTCATCAACCTGAGCCTCGGCAGCTCCGGCGAGTGCACCGCCGCCTACCAGTCGGCGATCACCCGCCTGGCCGCGGCGGGCACCCTCGTGGTGGCCTCCGCGGGCAACGACAACGGGCCGGTCGGCGTGCCGGCCAACTGCAGCGGCGTGCTGGCCGTCGCCGGATTGCGCCATGTCGGCACCAAGGTCGGCTACAGCGATCTCGGGCCGGAGGTCGGCGTGGCGGCGCCCGCCGGCAACTGCCCGGACATCGACACAACCTCGCAGTGCGCCTACTCACTCGTCACCGCGGACAATACCGGCCTGACGACGCCGGCGGCATCGACCTACACGGATGAATTCCATCCGAACATCGGCACCAGCTTCTCGGCACCGATCGTCGCCGCGATCGCCGGGCTGATGTACGCCGTGAACGACAAGCTCACGACGGCGGAATGGATCGATCGCGTGAAGGCCGGGGCTCGCTCCTTCCCGGCGCCGGATCCCGGCCTGCCCACCTGCCCTGCCACCTCGACCGACGACGCAACGCTGCAGCAATGCAACTGCACGAC
>CAZMVP010000033.1:0-1943 GCA_964569355.1 uncultured Chromatiaceae bacterium
ATCGACAACCAGACCACGCTGGTCCACCGGGCCCCCGGCACCGTCAGCCGCGAAACCTTCCTCGGCATCGCGGACGACCATGGCCACGGCGTGTTCGGCGGCCGGGTGCTGGTACTGGCAGGCGCGGCGGGCAGCAACGCGGCGCTGACCAACCGCAACCTGTTGCTGACGGCAACGGCGGAGATCGACACCAAGCCGGAGCTGGAAATCTACGTGGATGATGTCCGTTGCAGCCACGGGGCCACGACCGGCCAGCTGGATGCCAACGCGCTGTTCTACCTGCAGTCGCGTGGCCTCGACCTGCGCGAGGCGCGCCGGGTGCTGACCGTGGCGTTCCTGCGCCAGGGCTTCTCCCGGATTCCGGATCCGGCGCTGCGGGACCGGCTCGATGCGCAGCTGGAGGCGAGGCTTGCCCGCTCGACCGCCGCCAGCTTGCAGCTCGAGGCAGCGCGATGAGCGCCAACCCGGCCGCCGTCAGCCCGCCCCTCGATGTCGAGGCGATCCGCCGTGACTTCCCGATCCTCGCGCAGACGGTCAACGGCAGGCCGCTGGCCTACCTCGACAGCGCCGCCTCCTCGCAGCGCCCCCGGCAGGTGATCGACGCGATCGACCACTACTACCGGCATGACCATGCGAACGTCCATCGTGGCGTGCATACGCTGAGCCATCGCGCGACGGACCACTACGAGGCAGCCCGCGAGACGGTGCGCGCGTTCATCAATGCCGAATCGATCCGCGAGATCATCTTCACCCGCGGGACCACCGAGGCCATCAACCTCGTGGCCTTTACCCTGGGCCAGCGCCTGAAGGCCGGCGACGAGATCCTCATCACGACGATGGAGCACCACTCCAACATCGTGCCGTGGCAGCTGCTCTGCGAACGCAGCGGCGCGGTGCTGCGCGTCGCGCCGATCAATGCCGCCGGCGAACTCGAGCTCGACGCCTTCAGGGATCTCCTCTCGCCACGGACGCGCCTCGTCGCCGTGGCGCATGTGTCCAACGCGCTCGGCACGGTCAACCCGGTGAAGGCCATCGTCGCGGCCGCGCGGGCCCGGGGCATCCCGGTGCTGCTGGATGGCGCCCAGGCCATTGCCCACCAGCCCATCGACGTGCGCGACCTCGACTGCGACTTCTACGCGTTCTCCGGCCACAAGATGTGCGGGCCGACCGGCATCGGCGTGCTCTATGCGCGCGAGGCGCTGCTCCGCGAGCTGCCACCATTCCAGGGTGGCGGCGACATGATCCTGACGGTGAGCTTCAAGGGCACCACCTACAACGACCTCCCCTACCGCTTCGAGGCCGGCACGCCGAACATCGCCGGGGCCATCGGTCTCGCCGCTGCAATCCGCTACCTCGGGGAGCTGGGCATGCAGCGCATCGCCACGCGGGAAGCCGGCCTCCTCGACTACACCACGCGCTCCCTGCTGGCGATCCCGGGGCTCGCCATCCTCGGCACGGCACGCGAGAAGGCCGGCGTCGTGTCGTTCAATGTCGCGGGCATCCACCCGCACGACCTTGGCACCGTGCTGGACCAGCAGGGCGTTGCCATCCGCGCCGGACACCATTGCGCGATGCCGGTGATGGAACACTTCAACGTGCCGGGCACGGCGCGCGCCTCGTTCGCGTTCTACAACACCCGCGCGGAAATCGACCAGCTGGTGGCGGCCATCAACGTGGCCCGCGACCTCTTCCGCGCATGACCACGCCCGCCACCGACGCCCTCGACCTGTATCGCCAGGTGGTGCTGGAGCACAGCCGGCATCCGCGCCACAGCCGGCGGCCCGAGCACTACGACGCCGAGGCCGAGGGGCACAACCCGCTCTGCGGCGACAAGCTGCGGGTCTACGTGAGCCTCGCCAACGGCCGGCTCGCCGACGTGTCCTACGAGGCTTCGGCCTGCGCCATCTGCCTCGCCTCGGCCTCGCTCATGAGCGAGGCCGTGC
>CAZMVP010000033.1:2043-5062 GCA_964569355.1 uncultured Chromatiaceae bacterium
TCGATGAACATGAACAACGAGCCCGTGGTCGTCCAGCGGGATGTCGAGGGCCTGATGGTGCCCTCCGGCATCCCCATCACCCTGCCCATGGATGCACTGGTGTACATCACGCAGGCCATGGGTGGCAGCTTCACGGTCTATTTCGAGGGCAACCTGGTGCGCATCCCCGGCGCCGATGCCGATGCGCTCGGCAAGGACCCGGTCCTGGTGCCCACCCTGCCCGAAGGCGCCACCGACGACCAGTTCGAAGCGCTGGTCTGGGAACAGTTGCGCACCATCTACGACCCGGAGATCCCGATCAACGTGGTGGACCTCGGCCTCGTGTACGAGTGCAAGATCACGCACCAGGAATCCGGCAAGCGCGATGTCAGCCTCGTGATGACCGTGACGGCGCCCGGCTGCGGCATGGGCGAGGTCCTGGTCGAAGAGGCCCGCGACAAGGTGTCCATGGTCCCGACCGCCGGCAACGTCGACGTGGAGCTGGTCTTCGATCCGCCCTGGAGCCGCGAGATGATGTCCGAGGCTGCGCAACTGGAAGCCGGCCTGCTCTGAAGGTAAATTGGCGCGGCCATGCCGCATCAGTTGACCCTGCTCCGCCATGCCAAGGCGGCACCGACCGCGCCATCCGGCAACGGATCGGCCGACCTCGACCGGCCGCTGAACGATCGCGGCGAACTCGATGCACCGTTGATGGGCCGGCGGCTGAAGGCCCGCCGCGCCCGGCCGACGCTCTTCCTGACCAGCCCCGCCCGCCGCGCCCGGCAGACGGCCCGGATCGTTGCCCGGGAGATCGGCTTCCCGCAGGAGTTCGTGCAGGACGAACCGGAACTGTACCTCGCGACCCCCGACCAGATCCTCGGCGTGCTGGCCCGCCAGGGCAGCAACTACCGCGATGTCATCGTCTGCGGCCACAACCCGGGCTTGACCGAGCTCGCCAACCGGCTGTCCGGCGCCGGCCTCACCGGGATCCCGACGACCGGCGTCGTGGTGCTCGAATTCAACGTGCAGGACTGGGCAGACATCGCCCGGGAACGGGCCGAGCTGCTGCTCTTCGATCATCCGCGCCGGCCATCGGCCGACCGCTGACGGCTCCGCTCCGGTTCAGTCGACTCCCGCTCAGTCGACCCTGCACTGGCAATGCAGGTAGATGCCGCGCGGGTCGTTGAAGCGCGACAGGACATCGAGCTCCGCCCGTGCCCGCTCCACGAGGTTCCCGGCAAGGCCCGGGAGTCCACCCGCGCCCTGCCCGTCGACCAGCGCCACGAGCTTGCCAAGGCCGAGCCGGCCGGCGACCCTCACCGTCGCCGAGCCGATGCCGAGCGCGAGCTGCTGCAGCAGCGACACATCCGGCGTCAGGTAGAACTGGCCATAGCTGCCGGGCTCCAGCGCGGCCAGGCGTGCCGCGGCCGCGACGGCCTCGTCCAGGCCGCCGACATGGTCGATCAGGTGCCGGTCCAGCGCGTCCGAGCCGATCCAGACCCGCCCGCGCGCGATGGCATCGGCCTGGTCGAACGTCAGGTGGCGGGCTGCGGCAACCTTGCCGACGAAGATCCGGTAGGCATCGTTGATGCTGGCCGTGAGCACGCGCGCCGCGCCGTCGCCGAGTGCGCGATCCAGGCGCATCTGGCCCGAGAGCTTCGTCGTGCCGAAACCATCGACGTGCACGCCGAGCGCATCGAGGCTGCGCTGGACGGTTGGCAGCAGCGCCCCGACGCCGATGGAGCCGGTGATTGTGGCGTTGCTCGCCCAGATCTCGTCGGCGGGCATGGCGATGAAGTAGCCACCGGAGGCCGCCACGCTGCTCATCGAGGCCACCACCGGCTTGCCGGCCGCCTTCAGCGCCTCAATCTCGTCGAAGATGACTTCGGAAGCAAACATGCTGCCGCCAGGGCTGTCGATGCGCAGCACGACGGCATCCACCGCATCGTCAAGCCGTGCGCTGCGGATCTCCGCTGCCAGCGTGTCGCCGCCGACCGTGCCGGGCGCCGCTTCCCCGTCGACGATCTGGCCGGAGGCCACGATGATGGCCACGTTGTGCTTCTTCAGCTTGCCAAGGCGCTGCTCGATGCCGGTGGCACGGGCATAAGCACGGAAATCCACGGCACTGAATCCGAAGTCGTCGGCGCTGGGCCCGACGAGATCGGTCATGCGGTCATCGATCTCCGGGCGGCTCATCAGCTTGTCCACGAGGCCTGCGTCCACGGCCGCGCGCCCGGCATTGCCATCGGCGGCTTCGAGCACCGTCGGAAGATCGTCGGCGTAGGCCTGCAGCGCCGCGGGAGCCAGGTGGCGGGCGGCTGAAACGTCCTTGATCCAGTTCGACCACAGGCTGCCGACCCATTCCTGGCTTGCACTGCGGTCCGCGGCCGACATGTCATCGCGGATGTACGGCTCGACGAACGACTTGTACTCGCCGACGCGGAACACGTTGACGTCCACGCGCAGCTTCTCCAGCGCATCGCGGAAGAAGGTCCGGTAGTACTCGTAACCCTCCGGGTACACGAGGCCAAGGTCGTGCAGCACGACTTCGTCCGCATGGGCCGCCAGGTAGTACTGGTCCCGGGTGTAGCCACCGCCGAAGGCAACCACCTTCTTGCCGGCGGCGCGCATCTTGTCCAGGCGGATGGCGATCGCCTGCAGCTTGGCGAGTCCGCCGCCCTGGAGGCCATCGAGATCCAGGTACACCGCCTTGATGCGGCCGTCATCGACGGCGCGATCGAGGCTGTCGGTGACATCCCGAAGCAGGGTCTGGGGCGGAGGCTGCCCGTTCATGGTGGCGAGAGCGCGGTCCAGCGGGCTGCCTTCCAGTTCCTCGACCAGCGTGCCGGTCGGGTCAATGACCAGCGCCGCCGATGACGGGACTGATACCGGCTCGCCAACCGACCCGGCCAGCAGGATCACGAAGAGCCCGACGAGCAGGATCAGATGCAGGATCCGGCGCAGCGTATCGAGGCCGTACCAGATGGCGCGCACCAGGTTGGCGAAAAATCGAACTATGAACATGATCGCGCTCCGTCCC
>CAZMVP010000033.1:5162-7298 GCA_964569355.1 uncultured Chromatiaceae bacterium
CTTGCCGGCAGCCTTGCTGCGGTTCCACGAACCGTGTTCGGCGATCAGGACCTGGCCCCGGTACTCTGCCGGAAACATTTGGCCCGTGTAGAACTTCACGCCAAGCGATGCAACGTGGGGACCCAGCTTCTGCACCGGCGGCACCGAAGCACTGCATTGGCCGAGGTCGCCGTACTTCGGGTCCGCGATGGACCCGGCATGGCAATAGGGAAAGCCGAAGTCGAGGCCCGCCTTCGGTGCGCGGTTGAGCTCGTCCGGCGGCACGTCATCACCCAGCATGTCCCGGCCATTGTCGGTGAACCACAGGTCCCGGGTGCCGGGCTGCCAGGTGAAGCCGACCGAATTGCGGATGCCGGAAGCAAAGACTTCCCGGCCAGTGCCGTCCGGGTTCATGCGCAGGATCACGCCAAAGCCCGGTTCCACGCACACGTTGCAGGGCGAGCCTATCGAGACGTACAGCTTGCCATCGGGGCCGAAGGCGAGGTACTTCCACGAGTGCATGAAGCCCTTGAACGGCAGGGCCGGATCAATGACCTCGGCGGCGGATGGCGACGCGCCACGGGCCACGGTGGCCACCGCGTCCCGGTAACGGACGAGCTGCTTCTGCTCCGCCACGTAGAGATCATCCTCGAGCAGCGCGACACCGTTCGGCATCGAAAGGCCTGCGGCAAACTTCGTGACCACGGGCGCAGCCCCAAGCGCATCGCGCACGGCATAGACCACGCCGGCGGACATCGTGCCGACGAACAGCGTCCCATCCGCGGCGAGTGCCATCGAGCGGGCATTCGGCACGTTGTCCACCAGGACCTGTGCCTTGAAACCGGGTGGCAGGTGCAGGAACCCGGCGCTGGCAGGCGCAGGTGGCTCCGCTGCCATCGCGGAATCGCCCCGGGCCTGGGCCTGGGTTTCGGCCTCGACCTGGGCCTGGGCGAAGACCAGTGTCATGACGAGCAAGGCAGCCAACGATTGTTTCATTGCGCTTCTCCGCCGCGATTACTGCGGCAACAGGACCAGGGACAACCCGGGCACGAAGGTGATCAGGAAGACGGTGACCAGCAATATCAGCATGAATGGCAGGGTTGCCATGCAGACGTCCAGCACCGGCTTGCGGAATCGGAAACTGGAAATGTAGAGGTTGAGCCCGATCGGCGGCAACAAATACCCGAGCTCCATCGTCGCCACGAAGATGATGCCAAGGTGCACCGGGTTGACCTCGTACAGGGCGGCAACCGGCAGGATCAGCGGCACGATCAGCACCAGCGCCGAATAGACATGCAGCATGCAGCCGATCACCATCAGGAAGGCAATCAGCAGCAGCAGGAAGCTCGTCTGGCTGGAAATATAGTGGCTGACGATGGCGATGAGCTGCTGCGGCACCTGCGCATCGATCATGTAATTGGTCGATGCCAGCGAGATGCCGAGGATCACGAGAATGCCACCCACGAGCACCATCGAATTGCGGATGATGCCCGGCAGGCGCCGCAACGGGACTTCCCGGTAGATCAGCAGTTCGGTCACGAGGACATACATCACGGTCACCGCCGCGGCCTCCGATACCGCGAAGTAGCCGCTGTAGATGCCGCCCAGCACGACAACCGGCAGGGGCAGTTCCCAGGCCGCGGCACGCAGCGCCAGCCAGACCTCGCGCCACGAGAATGCGGATATGGGCTGGCGGTTCTCGCGGTTGCGCCACAGGCAGAAGGCCGCCAGCGCGATCATCATGAGCACGCCGGGCACGACGCCGGCGACAAACAGCGAATCGACCGGAACGCGCGCCACGATGCCATAGATGATCAGGGGCAGGGATGGGGCAAACAGCAGGCCGAGGCTGCCGGACGACGTCACGAGGCCCAGCGTGAACCGTTCGCTGTACCCCGCCTGCACGAGTGCCGGGTACAACAACGCGCCGATCGCGATGATCGTGACGCCCGAGCCGCCGGTGAAGGCCGTGAACAGCGAACACGCGGCGACCGCCACCATGGCGAGTCCTCCGGGCAGCCAGCCGAGCAAGGCCTGGCTCAGCCGCACCAGGCGCGCGGCGGCCTGGCTCTCGCTCAGCAGATAGCCGGCAAAGGTGAACAGCGGGATGGCGAGCAGGATGGGCGTCTCGGCGATGCCGAAGATCTCGATCGGCAC
>CAZMVP010000033.1:7398-9545 GCA_964569355.1 uncultured Chromatiaceae bacterium
GCCTCCCGCGCCTTGACGTTGTCGACGCGGTTCTCGCGGTCAAAGCGCGCATAGAGGTCGGTCAGCACGTCCTTCAGCACTGCCTGGTCAGCCGCGCTGACATCCTTGAGCGCAGCCTTGTCGATGACCAGCACGCCGATGGTGTAGCTCAACGGCACGTCCGTGATGTATCTGGTCTTGGTGTACCACTGCAGGACCACGGCCCCGACCGGTGGGGCGGCCACGATGTCCAGCAAGCCGGTCTGCAGGCCGGTCAGCACGTCGGTGATCGGCAGGCTGACCGGCGAGAGCTGCAGCGCCCGCATCGCGGCCCGGCTGGTCCGGTCGCCCTCCGGCACCCAGATCTTCTTGCCCTTGAGATCGCCGAGCCCCGCCACGGGCTGCCCGGTCATGAAATAGGCAAAACCACCACCGGCGAACCCGTAGGACACGAACCCGGCCTTGTCGAGGCCGGCGGCCAGCACCGGGTCCATCCGGTGCCGGACGTAGTCCACCTCGGCCTGCGAATTGAACAGCATCGGCAGGCCATAGATCTGGATGTCCGGGTAGCGCTCCTGCAAGCCGTTTGACGTGAACACGCCACCCTGCAGCTGGCCGATGCGCATCTTGCGCAGCACCCGCTGGTCGGTTCCCTGCACGCCCCCGCCATAGAACTTGAACCGGACCCGGCCGCTCGTCTGGTTGTGGATCTGCTCGCCGGCGGCCCGCAGCTCCTTCATCCAGCTCGAACCCTCCGGGGCAACCGTGGCGATCTTCAGGTCCGTGGCGAGTGCCGGGGCGTTGATGCCTGCCATGGCCAGCGCCATGGCAGGCAGGAATGATCGGAAATGAATCACGGGCGATTCCCTTCGTGGGTGTTGGTCCTAGAAGTAGTCGTCGGCGGACGCCAGCAGGGCCCGGGCCTGTTCCTGCGCCAGCGTGTTGAACAGCGTGAGGCCGGCGACATGCGGATCGGCCGAGAGCACGCGCTTCAACAGCGAGTCATGCAGGTCGCG
This sequence comes from uncultured Chromatiaceae bacterium, assembly GCA_964569355.1. Lineage (GTDB taxonomy): Bacteria > Pseudomonadota > Gammaproteobacteria > Steroidobacterales > SHZI01. The sequence goes on from CAZMVP010000033.1 coordinate 8,394, forward strand.
ATCGTAGATGAGGCGCGCGTAACCGCGGGCATAGTCCACGAGGATGCCCAGGTCCCTGCCGCCGGTCAGTTCGATGGCGCGCTCGAAATAGGCCTTGCCCTGCTCCGGATGCCCGCCGAGCGCCGGTGGTCGCAGCGTGTTGAGGATGCCGAGGTAGTCGTTGACCGTGCCGGCGTCGGCCGGTTCGCCGATGACGAGCAGCCGCTCGAGCATGGCCTCGATCCGCGGCAGGTCGGCCAGGGCCTGCCAGTCATCGCCGTGGGTCCGGACCCAGGCCAGGGCACCGACAGCCTGGCTGAACAGCGCGGCCGCTGCCTTCGGCCCGATGCCGGCAAGACGGCGCTGCATCTCGTCGAAGGGCAGTGCGTCGAGGGCGCAGGCGGTCTCATCGGCCTTGCAGGCGGCCGCGGCACCATAGGTGCGTGCCCGGCCGGCGAGGATTCCGGCACGTGCCGGGTCGTCGACGAACAGCACGGCATATGCGGCATAGAGACGTGCGGCAGTGCCCAGCACGGCGGGCCCCGCATCCGGCTTGGCCGCCTGGGAATCGAGCAGGATCAGGTAGGCAGGCAGGCTGTCCCGGACCAGCCGGGGATCATCCTCGTTGAGCACGGCCGTGGAAATGTCGCCGGCCAGGCCGCCGGCGGCGGATTCCACGAGGTTGGCGCATCCGCCGAGCCCGGCCACCATCCCGGCAGCCGCGAGGCCGGACAGGATGATGCGGACGCTCCTGCCGGCCAATCGCCCGGCCGGGCAGCGGATTCTGGCCGCTGGACTGATCAGACCTTCTCGCGGATCCGGGCAGACTTGCCGCTGCGATCACGCAGGTAGTACAGCTTTGCGCGGCGCACGTCACCACGGCGCTTGACCACGATCTCCGCCACGGTCGGGCTATGCAGCGGAAAGACGCGTTCCACGCCTTCGCCATGGGACACCTTGCGCACCGTGAAGGATGAGTTGAGGCCGCGGTTGCGGCGGGCAACCACCACGCCTTCGTAAGCCTGCAACCGCTCGCGGGTGCCCTCTTTCACCCGCACCTGCACCACCACGGTGTCGCCGGGGGCGAAATCCGGGATGTTGCCCTTGAGCGATTCTGCTTCGATCTTTTCAATGATGTTTGCCATGTCAGTCATTCCAGGTGTGCAAAACTAA
>CAZMVP010000033.1:9645-14130 GCA_964569355.1 uncultured Chromatiaceae bacterium
TCCCGCGTCCGGCCCAGGGCCTGCTTGCGCCTCCAGCGCCGGATGGCTTCGTGGTTGCCCTCCAGCAGCACGCGCGGCACCGCCCTGCCCTTGTCGACCTCCGGCCGCGTGTAGTGCGGATGATCCAGCAGGCCGGTCGAAAAGGACTCAGCATCCGCGGATCGCTCGTCACCCAGTACGCCGGGCTTCAGTCGCAGGGTCGCATCCAGCACGGCCAGTGCGGCAATCTCGCCACCACTCATCACGAAGTCGCCGATGGACACCTCTTCATCCGCCATGGTTTCCACCAGGCGCTCGTCGAATCCCTCATAGCGCCCCGCCACGAGGACGAGGCCGCCAAGCATGGCATATCGCTGCGCCATGGCCTGGTCGAACGGCCTGCCCTGCGGACTCAGGAACACCACCGGACTGCCGGCGGGCACCTGCCTGCGCGCGGCCTCGATGGCCGACGCGTAAGGTTCCACCCGGATGACCATGCCAGGTCCCCCGCCATAGGGCCGGTCGTCGACCGTGCCATGCACGTCCGTCGCGAAGTCCCGCGGGTCGATCGTCGCCAGTCGCGCCAGGCCCTGCCGGATCGCCCGCCCGACGACGCCGAGTTCGGCGAACGGGGCGAACATGCCTGGAAAGAGCGTAACCACGGCCACGTCCACGGCGTCTTGTCCTTCAAGTTCCGGCAAACCGGCAGCCAACAATCCCGGACCCGGGATTCCTGGTCAGAAATCCGGCATCCAGTCGACGGTGATCCGGCGCTGCCCACCGTCCACTTCGAGTACCACGCTGCGATACACAAACGGGATCAGGTGCCGGGTTTCACCCACCACCACCATGACGTCATTGGCACCGGTCTCGAACAGGTGGTCGACCACGCCGAACCGCCTGCCATCGATGCCCCGGACCTCCATGCCTTGCAGGTCGACCCAGAAGTACTCGCCGGGAGCCGCCTTTTCCGCCGGCGGCCCGAGCGTGGCTCGTTCCACCACGATTTCGGCACCCACCAGCTGCGCGGCCGCATCCCGGTCCGTGACCCCGGCAAGCCGGGCCACCACTCCGTCCCCCTGCGCCCGGCCGGCAAGAACCACGTGCGTGGTTTCGCCGCCGTCCCGACGCAGGAACCATGGGCTGTAACCCACGATATTGTCCCGGGGGGAGGTATACGAGTACACCTTCAACCAGCCCTGGACACCAAAAACCCCGGAAATCTTCCCGAGCACCACGCGCTGGCCCGATGGGTCCGCGTGGCTGGCCTCGACCGATGGATCACTCATGGCCGCTGCCGGTTGTCACGCATCATGGCAACGCCTGATGCAACCAGGCAGGCAGGCCTCAGGCTGCCTTGGCAGATCCCTCGCCAACCGGCGACCCGGCCGTCTGGCGATAGGCCTTGGCGAGCGACGCAACGCGATCGGAGACCTGCGCACCAACGCCTGTCCAGTAGTCAAAGCGCGCGAGATCGATCCGCAGGCGCTCTTCCGATGCCTTGGCACCGGGATTGAAGAACCCCAGGCGCTCGATATACCGTCCGTCACGGGAACGACGGGAGTCGCTGACGGCGATGTGATAGAAGGGCCGCCCCTTGGCGCCTCCGCGGGACAGACGGACAGTAACCATTGCTGTTGAGCTTCCTTGTGGCTTGCCGGGCCCGGTCGGGTCCGATTAACTGCGGAATATTACTTGAAAAAACCGGCCTTGACACCCGCCATGCAGCTGTCGAGGGTCCTGGCGTCGTGGTCAGGACAGGCCCGGGAACCCCTGCATCAGGCGCCGAAGCCCCCCCTTGCCCATCTTCTTCATCATTTTCTGCATCTGGGCATGCTGCTTCAACAGGCGATTGACCTCCTGCACCGGCAGGCCGGCACCGCTGGCAATCCGCCGCCGGCGCGAACCATCCAGCAGCCCGGGCCGTTGCCGCTCCCGGGGCGTCATGGAATCGATGATCGCGATCTGGCGACGCAACATCCGGTTGTCCACCTGCCCCGCGAGCTTGCCCGCCGACATCCCGCCGGGCAGAGGCAGCTTCGCGAGCAGCCCCTCGATGCCGCCAAGGCCTGTGATCTGCTCGAGCTGCGCGCGCAGATCGTTCATGTCGAACTGCTTGCCGGTGGAGACCTTCTTTGCCAGGCGCGCCGCGGTTTCATGGTCGGCCTTGCGCTGCACCTCCTCGACCAGGCTCAGGACATCGCCCATGCCGAGGATCCGCGATGCCATCCGGTCGGGATGGAACGGCTCCAGCGCGTCCACCGCCTCGCCACTGCCGAGGAACTTGATCGGTTGCCCCGTGATGGCCTTGACCGAGAGCGCCGCACCACCCCGGGCGTCGCCATCGGTCTTGGTCAGGATCACGCCGGTCAACGGAAGGACCTCGGCAAACGCCCGGGCGGCGTTCACGGCGTCCTGGCCGGCCATGCTGTCGACGACGAACAGGATCTCGACCGGATCGATCGCCGTGCGCAGCATGCCGAGCTCGTCGAGCAATTCCGTGTCCAGCCGGCTGCGGCCGGCCGTGTCCACGATCAGCACCTCCAGCTGGTCGCGCCGGGCCGAGGCCAGCGCCTGTTCGGCAATCCCCACCGGCCCCAGGCTGATCTCCGCATTCAGGAACGGCACTTCGATCGAGGTCGCCAGGCGCTCTAGCTGCAGGATGGCTGCCGGGCGCCGTGTGTCGGTGCTGACCACGCCCACGCGCTTTTTCAATCGATCGCGGATATGCAACGCCAGCTTGGCTGCGGTGGTGGTCTTGCCCGCGCCCTGCAAGCCGGCCAGCAGCACGATGGCCGGCGGCTGGTGCCGCAGATCCAGTTCGGCGACGCCTGAGCCGAGCGTGCGGGTCAACTCCTCGTGCAGGATCCGGACGAACACCTGGCCCGGTGTCAGGCTGCGGAGCACGTCCGCGCCGAGCGCCCGCTGGCGCACCTGTTCGACGAAATCCCGGACCACCGGCAAGGCCACATCGGCCTCGATCAGCGCGCGGCGGACCTCGCGGACCGTGTCCTGGATGTTTTCCTCGGTCAGGCGGCCACGACCACGAACCTGGTCGATGACGCCACGGAGCCGGTCACTCAGGGAATCAAACATGGGGAAAGACCTGCGTCGGGATGCGGGGAACGGACTGCTCGATCATCAAGCCGGTGATGATCCCACATCCTGCGCTTCCAGACCCGGCAGCAGGCGCATGACTTCCCGCAGGTTGTCGACGGCGATCACGGTCAGTCCGGCGATGGCATCGCGCGGCGCATTGGCCCGGGCCACGAGGGCCCGCCGGAAACCTACCTTGGCCGCTTCCCGCAGGCGTTCCGCACCATAGGCCACCGGGCGGATCTCGCCGGCCAGGCCCACCTCGCCGAAGACGACCAAATCGCGGGCCAGGGGTCGGTCACGGATGCTGGAGACCGCCGCGACCAGGGCCGCCAGGTCTGCGGCGGGCTCCAGCACCCGCACGCCGCCCACGACGTTGACGAAGATGTCGCTGGCATGGGTGGCAATGCCACCGTGCCGGTGCAGCGCCGCGAGCAGCAACGTCAGGCGATTGGCTTCGAGCCCGATCGCCACCCGCCGTGGCGGACCGCCGCCGGCCTGGTCGGCCAGCGCCTGCACTTCCACCAGCAGCGGCCGGCTGCCCTGGTGCAGGGCGGTGACCACGCTGCCGGGAACCGGATCACCCTGTCGGGAAACGAACAGCGCGGATGGATTGCGAACCTCGCGGATGCCACCCTCGGCCATCACGAAGATGCCGAGCTCGTTGGCCGCGCCAAACCGGTTCTTGACCGCGCGCAGGATCCGGTAGCGACTGCCGGCCTCGCTCTCGAAATACAGCACGACATCCACCATGTGTTCGAGCAGGCGCGGGCCCGCGATCTGGCCGTCCTTGGTCACATGGCCCACGAGGATCACGGCAATGCCGGATTGCTTGGCCAGCCGCACCAGCATCCCGGCCGAGCTGCGCAGCTGGTTGGGCGAACCCGGTGCCGATGGCACGAGGTCGGTGGCCATGGTCTGGATCGAATCCACGATCAGGCAGGCGGGCTTGACGGCCGCCACCGCCTCGATCACCTCATCAACCCGCGTGGTGGCAATCGCCGCCACTGCGTCGAGGTCCGCGCCGAGCCGCTGGCCGCGCAGGCTGATCTGCTGCAGGGACTCTTCGCCGCTGGCATACAGCGCACCACCCGGTGCCACGATCCGGGTGGCGGCCTGCAAGAGCAGGGTCGACTTGCCGATGCCGGGATCACCGCCGAGGAGCACCACGGACCCGGGCACGAGTCCGCCACCCAGCGTGCGATCCAGTTCCGTGAGACCCGTGGACAGGCGGACCAGTGTCTCGGTACCGACCGCCGCCAGTCGCTGCACGAGGGCCGGCGCGGTGCCGGCAGCGGGCACCGGCATGGCTGCCGAGACCGGCTCCAGTGCGTTCCAGGCCCCGCAGGCCGGGAACCATCAGTCTGACAGGCACCATTGCGGCTTATGGTACATTCGTACTTGCCCATA
>CAZMVP010000034.1:0-13716 GCA_964569355.1 uncultured Chromatiaceae bacterium
CGCGGCCGGCGCATGGTGATGGCCGGCCTGAACGCGATGCGCCAGTCGGTGCCGGACTTCCTGGCCTCCGATGAATACCTCAATGCCCATCGCATCCCCGGCACCGGCGTGTTCCTCGCCCGCTATTCAATCGGCGTGCCGGCCATCCTCCGCCATCATCTCGACCGCAACCAGATGCTGCACGAACAGGTCGTCCTGCTGACCCTGCGTACCGACAACCGGCCACGGGTGCCGGCCGCGGAACGCGTTGCCGTGGAGAAGCTCGACGAGGGCTTCTTCCGCGTGGTCATGAGTTATGGCTACATGCAGACGCCGCACATCCCGGCCGCGCTGCGTGCCTGCGCGCCGCTGGGGCTCGTGATCGACCTCGACCAGGCCACGTACTACCTGGACATCGAGACCGTGATCCCGCGCGAGGACTCCCGCGGCATGTCGAGCTGGCGCGAGCGGCTGTTCGCCTTCCTGAACCGCAACGCGCAGCGCGCCGCGCTGTACTACGGCCTGCCGACGGAGCAGGTGGTCGAGCTCGGCATCCAGATCGAGATCTGAAGGCCACGGCTCCCGCCGCTAGTCGTAACGCACGATCACGGTCTTGGTTTCGAGGTAGGCATCGAGGCTCTCGGCGCCGAACTCCCGGCCCCAGCCCGACTGCTTGAAGCCGCCGAACGGCGCGTAGAGATTCCCGCCGCCGTGCTGGTTGATGCCGACCACGCCCGCGCGGATCAGCTCGGCGAGCCGATGGGCGCGGCGCAGGTCGCGGGTCCAGACGCTGGCGATGAGGCCGTAGATCGTGTCATTCGCGCGGCGGGCGATCTCCTCCATGCCTTCGTCGCCGAAGGTCTCGATGCAGGTCACCGGGCCGAAGATCTCTTCCTGCACGATGCGCATTCCCGGTTCCACGCCGGTGAAGACGGTGGGTTCCATGAAGTACCCGGGCCGGTCGAGGCGCCGGCCGCCGACAGCAAGGCGCGCACCCTCCGCGACGCCGCCCGCCACATACGCCTGCACCCGATCGAGGTGCCCGGCGGACACCAGCGGGCCGATCTCCGTGGCCGGATCGAGCGCGGCGCCGATCTTCATCGCGCGGGCAGCGGCGATCACGCCGGCGGTCACGCGTTCGGTGATCGACTCGTGGACCATCAGGCGCGACGCGGCCTGGCAGTTCTGCCCCTGCAGGAAAAATGCCAGCCGGGCCGCGGCCGCGATCGCGGCATCGAGGTCCGCATCGGGAAAGATGATGAACGGCGCCTTGCCACCGAGTTCGAGCGACACGCGCTTCAGGTTGCCCTTCGCCGCCGCGATGATCCTGCGGGCCACGTCGACGGAGCCCGTGAACGCCACCTTGTCCACGCCGGCATGCGCAGTGAGGGCCGCGCCGGCCCGATGGCCGAATCCGGGCACGATGTTCACGACGCCGGCTGGCACGCCGGCTTCGGCGAGCAGGCCGGCCACGCACAGGCTCGAGAGCGGCGTCTTCTCGTCGGGCTTCAGCACCACGGTGCAGCCAGTCGCGAGCGCCGGCCCGAGCTTCATCGCCAGCATGCCGAGCGGGTAATTCCACGGGATGATCTGCCCCACCACGCCGACCGGCTCGCGGCGCGTGTAGGTCAGCGGCGGATACGCGGCGCCGGGACGCGGGTCGCTGCCGACGGTCTGGCCCGCGATCTTCGAGGGCCAGCCCGCGTAATAGCGGAGCATGCGCGCCGCGCCGGACACGGCGTGGGCACCGGCCGCGGTGAGCGGCATGCCGGTGTCGAGGACTTCGAGTTCGGTCAGCAGCGCGCGATGGGCTTCGAGCACATCGGCGAGCTTCCACAGGAGCTCGCTGCGCGCCGAGGGCGACATGGCCGGCCAGGGGCCCGACTCGAAGGCGGCGCGGGCGGCCGCAACGGCCTCGTCGACATCCTTCGGCCCCGCGCCGGCCACGGTGGCAATCGCGGTGCCGGTCGACGGATCCTCGACCTCGATGGTCTCGCCATCACGTGCTTTGACCCACGCCCCGTTGATGTAGAGGCCGTGGTCCCGCGCGAGGAACTCCCGCGCCTGCCGGCTCACGGCCGGACTCGTGTCATGGCTCACTGTCGCATGTCGTGCAAATCCCGGCAGCCGGTTCCGGCTAGACTATCGCCGGCATGAAGGATCTGCACGCGATCATCGTCGGCGCGGGCCTGGGCGGCCTGACCGCCGCGCTGGCGCTGCTGAAGGCCGGCTTCCGGGTGTCGGCCTGCGAGCAGGCAGCCGAACTCGGCGAAGTGGGCGCCGGCGTGACGATCACGCCGAACGGCGTGCACGTGCTGAACCACCTGCTGGGCCGCGAGGTCATGGCCCGGGTGGCACGCACGCCCGCGGCGGGCGCGATCAAGCACTACCGGACCGGCGCGATCCTCGTCGACACCAACCGCGGCAACCGCATGCAGGAGCAGTACGGCGCGCCCTACTGCCAGGCCCATCGAGCGGACCTGCATGCCGCGCTCGCCAGCGCCGTGCGTGCGCTCGACGCCGATTGCATCCACACCGGCTGCAGCTTCGGTTCACTCGATGAATCCGCGGATGGCATCACCGCCACGTTCCGCAACGGCCGCACCGCGACCGGCGACATCCTGATCGGCAGCGACGGCATCCGCTCGGCCGTGCGCCGCGCGCTCTGGGGCGAGGAGCAGGTGCACTTCACCGGCTACATCGCGTGGCGCGGCCTCGTACCGATGGAGCGCCTCGATCCGGCCGTGATCGTGCCGGATTCGGCGTCCTTCGCCGGGCCGGCGCGGACCTTTGCCCGCTACAAGGTGCGCCAGGGCACGCTGCTGAACTATGCCGCCTTCTCGAAACGCGACGAATGGGCCGAGGAGAGCTGGTCGGTTCATTCGGAAATTGCCGAGCTCCAGCAGGAATTCAGCGACTTTGCGCCTGAAGTGCAGTCGATCATCACGGCCACGCCGCCCGAACGGTGTTTCAAGTGGGGCCTGTTCGACCGCGAACCGCTCGAGCAGTGGACGAAGGGGCGCGCGACGCTGCTCGGCGATGCCGCGCACCCGATGACGCCGTTCCTGGCCCAGGGCGCAGTCATGGCCATCGAGGACGGCATGGTGCTGGCCCGGGCCTGCCAGGCTGCCACGGACTGGCGCGAGGCCCTCGCCCGCTACGAATCGGCGCGACGCGAGCGCGGCACCTTCGTGATGCGCGAGTCGCACGTCAATGCGCGCCGGATGTACTCGCGCGACCCGGACAACTACACCACCGCCTCGCACAAGACGGCCGAGAGCCTCGGCCTGTATGCCTACAATCCGTTGACGGTGCCCGTCTGACGCGATGCCCGCTGCGCGTGGCCCGGCTCAGTCGAGCTGCTGGTTGAACTGGTAGTAATAACCGTCCGGATCGAAAACCGATGCGCCGAGGAAGCGCAGCATCCGGCCGTCCGCGCCGCGGATCGACCACTCGTGTGCCTCGGAGTGGATGTGCGAACCCAGCTCCCGCGCTCGCCTGAGCGCTTCACGGGCATCGTCGGAGGCCACGACGAAGGTCGGGTTGCCGTAGGTCACGCGAGTGGGGATCTCCTTCGGCGCCGGCAACGGCGGATCGATCCACTGCAGCAGGCCGATCATGCCGATTTCCGGGTGCTCGCACTGCATGACGATCAGGTACGTGCGATCCCCGGTCTTGCCGGCCGCCATGCCCTCGCCGGAGAGCACGACCTCCCCCTCGTAGTAGCGTGTCATGCCGATGACGTGCTCGTACCAGCGTACCGAGCGCTGGATGTCGCGCACGATGAGCGTGGTGCGTCGAACGATGTTTTTCATTGCCGGATTCCCCGATACTGCTTGTTCACAACTGCCGAAGGCCCGAAAACATGAGCGACAAACGCTGCTACATGATCGTCACCGCCGACCTGACCGATCGCGCACGGTTCCTCGCCGATTATGCGCGAGTGGTCCCTCCGCTGGTCACCCGCTTCGGCGGGCGGTACCTGCTCCAGGGCAGCGGCGGCGAGTTCCTCGAGGGCGGCTTTTGCCAGAGTCCCAGCGCGCTCGTTTCGGAATGGCCAAGCCGCGCGGCGGCGCTCGCCTTCTGGAATTCCCCGGAATATGCCGAGGCGAAGAAGCTGCGCGAGGGCACCGGGAAGTTCCAGGTGCTGCTGTTCGAGTCTGCCTGAAGCTCACGGGAACAGGCCGCGGATCTGTTTCGCCTCATGCACGCGCCGGATGCCGAGGCTCAGGGCGGCAAAGCGCATGCCGACCTTCTGCCGGCGGCTGATCTCCAGTGCCTGGTTGAAGGTCTGGTCGAGGATCCGGTAGAGCCTGGTCATGACCTCGGCCTCGTCCCAGAAGAAGCTCTGCAGGTCCTGCACCCATTCGAAGTACGACACGACCACGCCGCCGGCATTGCAGACGATGTCCGGGATCACGAAGATTTCCGGCCGCTGGCTGATGATCGCATCGGCTTCCGGCGTGGTGGGGCCGTTGGCACCTTCGGCCAGGATCCGGCAGCGGAGCTTCCCGGCATTCTCCTCGGTGACCTGCCGCTCCATCGCCGCCGCGACCAGGATGTCGCAGGGCAGGAGCAGCAATGAATCGTTGGCAATCGGCTCGCCGCCGTCGAAGCCGACCACGGTGCGCTGGCGCGCGACATGCTGGTCAAGCCGGTCGAGATCGAGTCCGCTGGGATTGTGGATGCCGCCGTAGACATCGCTCACGGCGAGGATCCGGATGCCCTGTTCATGGAGCGCCCGGGCGGATACCGAGCCGACGTTGCCGTAGCCCTGCACGACGGCCGTGGCCCCGCCGGCGGCGATGCCCATGACCTCCATCGCGCGCGACACGAGGTGGGCCACGCCGCGGCCGGTCGCTTCGCGCCGGCCGAGCGAGCCGCCGAGGCTGACCGGCTTGCCGGTCACGACGGCCGGCACGCAATGCCCGGTCTGCAGCGAATAGGTATCCATCATCCAGGCCATGGTCTGTTCGCTGGTGCCCATGTCCGGTGCCGGGATGTCGATCTGCGGCCCGATGAACGGAATCAGTTCCTGGGTGTAGCGGCGGGTCACCCGCTCCAGTTCCCCGGCCGAGAGTTCCGTCGGGTTGCAGGCAACCCCGCCCTTGGCCCCGCCGTAGGGCAGGCCGGCAAGCGCGCACTTCCAGCTCATCCACATGGCAAGCGCCGCCACCTCGCCCAGCGTGACGCCGGGGTGGAAACGCACCCCGCCCTTGGTCGGACCCAGCGTCAGGTGGTGCTGCACCCGATAGCCCATGTACACCGTGGTGCCGCCGTCATCCCGGCGGACCGGCATGGCCACGCTGATCGAGCGCTTGGGCACCTTCAGCCGGTCGCGGGCGTTCTCGGGGATCTCGAGGAAGTCCGCGACCTGGTCGAACTGCTGGCAGGCCATGCGGAAGGTCGGCGACTCGTAGACGGCGGGAATGTTGTTGTTCATGATGCATCCGGTGGCGTTGATCGAGAACCATTACGTCGGGCACACTCGGTCGTATCTTAGTTCCGAATCCAGGGAGAGGACGAATGCAAGATTCAGGCAAGCTCATCCTTAGGCTCGCGCTGGGGGTCATGATCCTCCTGCATGGCGTGGCCAAGGTCGTCGGCGGCATCGGGGGGGTCAGCGGCATGGTGGTCGCCAACGGGTTGCCGGCCTTCGTGGCCTACGGTGTCTACGTCGGCGAGGTGTTGGCGCCGATCCTCGTGATCACCGGCTGCTTCTCGCGGATCGGCGGCTGGCTGATCGCGATCAACATGGCCTTTGCCTTCGGGCTGGTCCACCGCGACCATCTCTTCGAGCTTGCCGGCACCGGGGGCTGGGCGCTGGAGCTGCAGGGCATGTACTTCTTCACCGCCATCGCCATCGCCCTGCTCGGCCCCGGCCGCCACAGCATCAACAACTACTGAAAAAGGTGCCGGACTCCCTTTCGTGTAGTTATCGCATCCGCAATAACTACCTGTTCGGGAGTCCGGTACCTATTCGGGTGGCAAAGTCGGTGCCTTCCCAGCGTCGGGCTTCGGGCCAGTAGAAGGTGAAGCGGATGGTCGTGCCCGCCGGCAGGCGGCTGGTGGGCAGGTCGACGACGTGCAGGCCGAGGCCCGTGTCGCGCGTATCCGTGTCGACGATCGTCTGCCAGCCATCGCTGCTCCAATGCACCTGTGCCGGCGCCAGCGTTTCAATGCGCAGCAATTTGCCTGCCGGCAGCAGGCGGCTCTTGTGCGTGAAGCGCCACAGGAAATGGGGCGACGATCGCTTCTGCACCTGGTAGCGCTCCACCGTCTGCGGCGGCAGGTCGAACACCCGGCCGTCCCGCAGGGACCGCACGAGCTTGATGTATTCCGCATGTGCCCAGACGAGTGGCATCGCCGAACCGGACGGGCGGCCGTTGTAGAGCTCGCGCTCCGGCATGTCCGGGGCATCCCAGACCTGTTCCGGAAAGAAGCCGCCGGCACCGGCTTGGGCTTCCATGACCTTGCGCAGCCGGTCTGCCGCTTCCGGCCGGCCGGCCGCGAGCTCGTAGTGCGCGCGCTCCCCGCCCAGCAACGGCCAGCCACGCCCGATGCCCGTGCCATTGAACGGGCTGCCGTCGGCGTGCTCGCCATAGCCATCGTCGTTGTAGCGATGCCAGAGCGGGCCAGTGACCGTGTCGGTCTTCAACAGCGCATCGATCACCTTGACGGTGTTCACGATCCGCGGATCGTCGGCCGCGCGCAGCCCGAAGCGCACCAGCGCCAGCGCATCGGGGCTGACGAGCTGGGCCATCGGCAGCTCGCTGTCGCCCGGCGGACGGTTCTTGATCGGCACGAAGCCCTGCGCGGGTGAGCACGCATCGGCCACTTCCGGCGGTGCGATCCGGATGTAGTAGCCCCCCACCCCGACCTTCCGGGCGAGCGGCGTGCCGGTGACGTACGTCCAGGCCTCGATCCGCGCGTTCCACATGTCGGCGGTCTCGCGCAGGTGGGCGGCGATCGCGTTCTCCCCTGCCGCGTCGGCGAAATCGGCGGCACCGAGCAGTCCGGCCACGACCACCGCCAGGGTGAACGGCGAATAGCCACCATCCTCCTCCCAGCGATCCTGCAGGGTCACCGGTCCGTTGCGCACGATGTAGCCGGCGGCCCGTCGCAACATCGGCCAGCAGTCGATGCCGTCGAGCGCATCCCGGCGACGCAGCGCGTCGGCCAGCAGGATCGGAAAGGCGGCTTCGTCGAGCTGGATGCCGTTCCAGTACGGCGAACCATCCAGCCACATGTTCTGCGGCCAGTGGCCATCGGCCTCCTGGGTCGACAGCAGGTAGCGGAGCACATCGAGTGCGTCGGCCGTGTCACCACTGGCAAGCAATGCCCCGGCCGACTCCACCTGGTCGCGCGGCCACACCAGGTGGTAACCGCCGAGGTCGTTGTCGCCCTTGCTGAAGCCCCACGGCACCGACAGGCTGGCGATCATCCCGCCCACGAAATAGTTGGACAGGTGCGTCTTCAGCACCGCCGTGCTGGTGCGATAGAGCGGCGGTTCCGGCTGATCGCCGGAGGCGATGCCGCGGCACTGCCGCTGGAAATCGTTCCAGCCCGCGACGTACTCCGCGAGCAGCCCGTCGAAGGGATCGATCAGGCTCGACAGTGCCCGCTGGCCCGCCTCGGAGGCATTGCTGCCGAAGGAGAGCGCCAGCACGAACTCGCCATCGCACTCCGCCAGGTCGATCTCGCCGGTCAGCGCGATGTTGCCGTTCCTCGCCTCGGCATGGAGCCCGGTGAGATGCCCGTTGGCCCTGAGGTCCTGCCAGCCGTCGCTCGTTCCCGCGTAGCCGCAGGAGGCCGCGCGCCACGGCAGCGAGCAGGCCAAGGCCAGCGCCACGTCCTCGCGCCGGGCAAAGAGCATCGGCCGGCCCTTGTGTTCACCCAGCCAGCCGTCATTGCCGGCGCCATGGTTGGCGAGATGCGGAGCAACCAGCACGAACAGGCGGTAATCCGCCAGGCGACCCTGCAGCGGCTCGAAGCGCACGCGCTGCAACAGCGTGGCGCGCCGCGAGTCCGTGCAGATGGTCTTGTGGATCCGGTAGCGACCGCCCTCGCAGGTGTTCACGAGCTCATAGGCCGGCACGCCGGGGGCGACGGTACCGACCTGCGCCGACGCCTGGCGTTTCTCCTCCGAGAAGAAGCCGCGGCCATCGGTCACGATGAAGCCGAGGTCGCGGATGTTGGCCTGGTCCAGCCGCGGGTAGTACACCTCGTTGACGATCCCGTGGGACAGCGTGAACCACAGCGGACTCTGTGCGGTGACGCTGGTGCCGACACCGCTCTTGGCGCTCGAGGTCCAGCGGGGTTCGATGCCTGGCCAGCCGGGCGCCGTGTTCCGATCCTGTTCAGTCATCGTGTTTCCGCCTTCTCACAGCCCGGGGCTCGTGTGCATGAGTCCGCCATCGGCGAACACCGTGGTCGCGGTGAGGTAACTGGCATCCGCGCCGGCCAGGAAGGCCACCAGCCGGCCGATCTCGGCGGGCTCGGCCATGCGCCCGAGCGGGATCGCCTGGTCGAGCTTCGTGAGCAGTGCCGGATTGTCCATCGTCGAATCATTGATCGGCGTGGCCACCGCACCGGGCCCGACGCCAACCACCCGGATGCCATGGGGCGCGAGCTCGAGCCCTGCCGTGCGGGTCAGCATCCGCATGCCGCCCTTGGACACGCAGTAGGCCGTGTTGCCGGGCATCGGCCAGTCCTCGTGCACGGAACTGATGTTGATGATGTGGCCGCCACCTCCCTGGCTGATCATCTGCCGGGCGGCGAGCTGCGTGCCGAAGAAGGCCCCCTTGAGGTTGATCGCCATGACGCGGTCGTAGTGGGCCTCCGTGATGTCGAGCACCGAGGCCCGGTACTCGATGCCGGCATTGTTGACCATGATGTCCAGCCGGCCGTACTCGCGGACCGTCGCCGCCACCAGCTGTTCGAGCTCCGCCACCTGGCTGACATCCGCCTTGACGCCAAGGGCGCGTGCGCCGAGTGCCGTCACTTCCTTGACGAGATCAGCGGTCGCTTCGGGCTGCACCACGTAGTCGATCACGACGCTGGCCCCCTCCCGCGCCAGTTCCAGCACGATCGCCTTGCCAATGCCGCTGTTGCCGCCGGTCACGATGGCCACCTTGCCGGCCAGGCTGCCACCTGCGCTGCCGGCCGCACTGCCAGCCGTGGTGCCACGCGGGCCCGCCGATTCGCCGGTGGTTGAGGTCGATGTCATCAGGTTCTCCCCGGAACAGGTGCGCCGGGCCTGCGCACGATGAAAAGGCCAAGCGCAGCCGCCAGCAGTGCGACGGCCACGGCGCCGCCAAAGACTTCACCAGGCCCGGCGCCGGTGGCGGCCTGCACGGGCCCCACGCCGAACGCCGCCAGGCCGTAGCCGACCTGGTAGAACGCAATCAGGCCGCCGGCCACCGAGGCGCTGAATCCGGGTAGCTGCGCCTGGCCGAAACTGATCGCGAGCGGCAGCAACGCCGAACAGCCAAGCCCGGCCAGGGCGAAGCCGGCAAGCCCCAGCCATGGCTCGGTCGGCGGCGCCAGTGCGCAAACGAGAAAGGCCGCAGCGACCACGAAGGGCAGCACCTGCCAGGCCAGTCGCTCGGGAACCCATTGGCCGATGCTCGCAAAGACGATCCGGCCCAGCGTCACGAGGCTCCAGAAGATCGCCAGTGCGAGTGACGCGAGACTCGTGCCTGAATGGAAATGCCTGGTCATGTACAGCGAGGCCCAGTTGCCGTTCAGGGTTTCGCAGACGCCGTAGGCCAGCGCAAAAGCCGCAAAAACCCAGAACCGCCTTGGCACTGTATGCCTTTTTCCATGTGCGCCTGCAGTAGCCGGTGCAGCCACCGCCATGCCGGCGGCGGCGTCCAGCGACGACCCGCCGCGACCGGCAACCAGCAGGCCGGCCAGCAGCACGGCCACCAGCAACGGCAACCCCCACCAGATGCCGAGGCCGACGAACAATGCAACGAAGGCCGGGGCAAGCGCCGTGCCGAGGCCGAGCAATGCATTCAATGCCAGCACGGCCTTGTCCGGCGTCCGCGGGAACAGCGCGGCCACCACGGTGTTCAGCACCGGCACGAGGAAGCCGAAGCCAAGCCCCATGCAACTGGTTGCCACGAGCAACACGCCGTAGGTGAGTCCCTGCTCCGCCATCACGAAGCGGCTGGCCACCAGCAGCAACATCGCACCGAGATCAGCCGCGAGGCCCACCAGGTAGACGCGCTGGATGCCAAGCTGCCGGTACAGCGCAGCGCCGAGCAACGAGGCCGCCACGGCCAGCACAGCCTGCGGGATGAACAGCGCGCCATAGGCGGTGTCGGTCAGCGCGAAGTAGTCCGGGCTCGTCAGGATCGTGCTGGCCGCCGGGAAGGTCACGAGCCCGAGGCCCTGCGCCAGGCCCGCGGTGTAGACCATGGCCATGGCGCGACGCTGCGACACCCGGGCGACTCAGCCGAGGCGCGAGAGCAGGTGATCGCCGACGCGCAAGGCGTTGGCGGTGATGGTCAGCGACGGATTGACCGCGCCGCAGGACGGGAAGAAGGAGCCATCGACGACATAGAGGTTTCCGATGTCGTGAGCCCGGCAGTTCACGTCAAGCACCGATGATCCGGGATCCGTACCGAAGCGGCAGGTGCCGTTCTGGTGGGCCACGCCCTCGAGCGGCACGGCCTTCTTCAGGTAGAAATCTTCCGGCAGCCAGGTGTCGCTGCGGTCCACCTGCTTCAGGATCTCCCGCCAGCGCGCGATGAGCCGCCGGTGCGGTTCTTCGTTGTTGGGCGTGTAGGCAAGCTCGATCCCGCGGCCCTCGATCCAGCGCACCCGGTTGTCGGGGCTCGGCAGGTCTTCGGTGGTAAGCCACCAGGGCACCGAGTGGGTCTTCATCTTCTTCAGCATCGCGTCCGGCACGAGGGCCGGCGCGTCCGGCTTCATCATCTCCCACTGGAAGGAAGCAACGATCTGGATCGCGCCCATGGGCCAGGGGTAGTCCTTCTCGCCGAAATAGAAATCGTGCACCGCCAGCGTCTTCATGTACTTGCTTGGATTCGGCTTTGGCCCGATCGCCAGCAGGATGGCGGCCTTGTGCAGCATCAGGTTGCGACCGACCTGGCCGGAACGGTTGGCAAGCCCGTCGGGATGCGTGTCGTTGGCGCTGCGGAGCAGGAGCGCCGCCGAGTTGATGGCACCGCAGGCCACGACCACAATGTTGGCCTTGAAGATCTCCCGGCGCGTGCCGCCATCGAACTCGACAATCACGCCGTTGACCTCGGTGCCGGCCGCGTTGGTGGTCAGCCGGCTCGCGTACGCGCCGGTCAGCAGGCGGATGTTGGGCCGGTCCAGGATCGGCCGGATGCAGTTGTGTTCCGCATCGGATTTCGCGGCGACCAGGCAGGGAAAGCCATCGCAGGTATCGCAACGGATGCACGGGCTTTGCCAGCGCGTCCGTTCGTCGAGCTTGATCCCGACCGGACACGGGAACGGGTGGTAGCCGCCGGCCTCGAGCTCGTCATGCAATTCCTGGATGCGCGGCTCGTGGCTGACCGCGGGCCACGGATAGGGTTTGCCACCCGGCGGCTCGGTCGGATCCGCGCCACGTTGGCCGTGCGCCGCATAAAGTTGCTCCGCCTCGTCGTAGTACGGCTGGAAGTCGCGATACTTCAGCGGCCAGGCAGGCGACAGCCCGTCGGCGTGCGCCACCGACTCGAAATCACGCTCGCGCAGGCGGAACAGCGCGGCGCCATACACCTTGGTGTTGCCGCCGACCCAGTACGAGGTCTGCGGGTGCAACGGCCGGCCGGCGCCGTCCTGCCAGGTTTCAGTGGTGTGATAGCGGTTGTCGAGGAATACCGCAGTGGTGTCCCAGTTCTCCTTTTCCCGGGGCAGGAAGGTGCCACGCTCCAGCAGCAGGATCTTCTTGCCACTGGGCGCGAGCCGGTGCGCCAGGGCACCGCCGCCCGCACCCGTGCCGATGATGATGACGTCGTAGTCGTTCATCGTGGCGGGGAGTCAGTCCGGGGGAACGCGCGCACGCGGCCAGTATAGGCCTCGTGCGCAGGCGGCGCGCATCACCAGAGGTGGTAGTAGCCCTCGTGCCGCGCGATGGCGACCTCGATGCCGAACACGCCGGCCAGTTTCCCGGGCTGCAGCATTTCCTCCTTCGTGCCATCGGCCACGATCCGGCCCTTCGACATCAGCAGCACGCGATCGATCTCCGGGATCACGTCGGCCAGATCATGGGTGACGAGGATGATGCCGGTGCCGGATCGTGCGAGCGAGCGCATCGTTTCGCGCAACGCGTGCCGGGCCGAGACATCGAGCGAATTGCAGGGCTCGTCGAACAGGAGGGCCTTCGGCCGGTGGACGAGCGCCCGCGCGATCAGCACCCGTCGCGCCTCGCCCGACGACATCTCCCCGACCGGCCGGTCGGCCAGGTGGCCGATGCCAAGCTCCTCGAGCGCGGCACCGGCCCGTCGGCGTTGCTCCGCGCTGACGTGGTGATGGAAGGCGAGGCCCGTGCTGCTGAAAAACCCGGAGAGCACGACATCCCGGCCGCAGACCCGGCCGTCGGACAGGGCCAGCGAATCGTTCGCCACGATGCCGAGCATCGACCGGAGGTCGCCGACATTCCAGCTCGTCCGTCCCATGATCGTGATCGACGAGCCCTCGCGGGCCACCGGATAGCATTCGCGCGTGATCGTCCTGATCAGCGTGGACTTGCCGCAACCGTTCGGCCCGAGGATCACCACGCGCTCATGGCCGTGGATCGTCAGGTCGAAATCCTCGAGCACGACGCGCTGCCCGCGCATCACGGTGACGTTCGAAAGCTCGAGGAGCGCGGGTTCGTTCACGGCTGCTGGGTCCCGCAGCACGTCTTCACCTTCTCGATCGTGGCATGTCTCATCACACTTCTTCCTTGTGGTTTCGCGGATCGGCGTCGGGGTCATTCTACAGGCCGACCAACACGAACCTGGCCGATGGGCCCGGTGCTGCCTGCGGAAAACGCACAATGGATATGCTCAAATGATCTTCCGCGGGACGCGCGTGGCAGGCAGGAGCTTCGGTGACGGACAACATGAAACGGACTGCGCTGATCGTGGGTTGCGGTTATACCGGCACCCGGCTCGGCCAGCGCCTGGCGGAAACGGGAGCGAAGGTCATCGGCACCTCGCGTCGCGCGACACGCACCGACCTGCAGGCAGCCGGCATCGAGGTGCTGGCCGGCGAACTGCACGATCCGGCCGTGCTGGCATCGATCGGGACGCTGAAGCCGTCCCTGGTGGCCTACTTCGTGCCACCCCAACGCCACGACGACCCGTTGCCGCTCGTCCTCGAGGCGAGCCGTCATGCCGGGCTCGAAGCCTTCCTGTATGCCGGCAGCACGGGCGTCTATGGCGATCGTGGGGGTGAATGGGTGGATGAAACCACGCCGATCATCGACAACGACCCGACCGGCGATCCGTTGCGCCATGCAGCCGAACGGGTGGTGCTCGAAGCCGGCCGGCAGGGCGCCCCGACCCGGATCTGCCGGATCAGCGGCATCTACGGGCCGGGCCGCACGCTGCGCAGCCTGCTCGAGACCGGGGCCTACACGCTGATCGAGGGGCACGACCCCTGGGTTGGCCGGATCCATGTCGACGACCTGGTGTCCGGCTTGCTCGCAGCCTGGACCCGGGGAACCAATGGTGCGGCCTACAACATGGTCGACCAGCGGCCACATCGGGCCTCTGA
>CAZMVP010000035.1:0-2182 GCA_964569355.1 uncultured Chromatiaceae bacterium
GCGTGAACCAGTTCTTCTTGTCCAGCAACCACAACGCAGTGTTGGAGGTGCCGGTACTGCCGACAGATGTTGTGCTCATATCAATGACTCCTGGTGGCCGCAGCCAATACAGTCCGAGAATGCCGTGACAATAGTTTCTGGTGGATTGCAAACGGGCAGATGATCTGGATCAAGAAGTGATCAATATGCGCGTGCAAGTGTGTAAGAGCTTTCACCTACCTGTTTCACTGCGGCGATGGGCCGTGAACACGATGCTGGACCGGCTGTGTCGCGGATCCAGGAATTGACGGGCGGCTCGAGGCCGATGACTGGTCGCGAACAATGATCAATCTCATCTACTTCATCAACGGATGGCGGTCGAAGTTCAGGCGTCCCGACGGCCATGCCGAGTGGTGCCGCAAGAACGGGCAGCTCGAATCCCGCGGTGCCTACCTGAACGGCAAGCAGGAGGGTCCCTGGGAGTTTTTCCACGAAAACGGGCAACTCGAACTCCGCGCAACTTTTCGCAACGGCGAGCGGCACGGTTTGTGGGAGCTCTACTACGACAATGGCCGGCTCAAGCTCAAGGGCAACTCGATCGACGGCAAGCCCTGCGGGGTCTTCGAGCGGTTCCACGAAAACGGCCGGCTGTCCGAGCGGCTGACCTATGTCGATGGCGAACTCGAGGGTCCATTCGAGAAGTTCCATCCCAATGGCCGGCTGGCGGAGCGGGGCTGCTATGAAGATCGCCAGCTCGAGGGACCCTGGGAGTTCTATCACGAGAATGGCCGGCTCAAGAAGCGTGGGTCGTTCCACTTCCACAAGAAGGAAGGTCCGTGGGAATACTTCGATGAGTCCGGCGTGCTGAGGGAGTCGAGGGTCTACCGGGACGACGGCTCCGGCCTCTACGACTGACGCAGCGGCTGCGGCGGGTTTATCAGGCTTTGGCCGGATAGAGGCTGCGGGCGAAGATCACGCCAAGGACCGCGCCCAACGCCGTGTTCAGCATGGCGACGATCGTCATGGCAACAATGACTTCCACGGCCAGGACCAGGGCACGGCCGACCACGCCGATCCCCACGGCATCGGCCACGATGCCGGCGTAGTGCATGCCGATGGTTCCACCGGCCATCACGGCCAGGAAGATCGAGGGGAACAGCGCGATGGCGCCGAACACGAGGCCCACCACCCGGATGATCCTGGCCTGCTCAGCGCGACGGGCGAAGCGGGTGGCGACGATGCCGAGCAACCGCAGCGAGGCGAGGACGGCCAAGGTGGTCCCGCAGAGCGTCCCCATGACGATCGCGAACAGCATCAGGTGGCTCCGGGCGGGTCAGGCTCCCTGTCCATCTTGCGTCGAACCGCGCCGACGAAGCGGTTGCTGGACCAGCCCAGGAGATAGACCCCCACCGCCATGACCGCCCAGATGCCGAGCGCTATGCCGGCATTCCTGAATCCCTGCCGGGTCAGGTACGCGTCGTACGCCGCTTCGTTCGGCAGGCTGATGCGTTTGCGGTAAAGCAGCGTGCGCAGTGACTTGCACTGGTTCTCCATCTCGGGCGTGACACGCAGGATGCTGCCAGCCGGCAGGTTGCGCCACTCGCTGCATTCAGGCGCGCGCAGGTCCGCCACGACGCCCGGGTCATGTATCGGCCACAGCTCGGCGGCCACCGCCAGTGCGGTCGCCAGGAACACCACAGTAAACAGGGCCCAGAACTTCTGCCATGCGGTTGGTTTTTTCATCGGCTGATCATGTGACTGGTCGATGCGATTGAACATTACGGATAGCCCGTATGCAGCGCTGCGCCAGGCCAGCCGGCTGCATCTACGTAGATGTCACGATATCGGCGCGACAGGCCCATGACATGGATCAAGTCCATGGGGGGTTGCCGCGGCATCATCGACCGAGGCTTTCGTCAATCCGGAGGGCGGCGATGTACATCAATTTCTGGTACCCCATCATCAGAAGCGAGGACCTGGCACCCGGTATTCCCGAGAAGGTCCGGGTGCTCGGCTGCGACCTCGCCGTCTTTCGCGACCAGACCGGTGCGCCGCGCGTCCTGAGCGACACCTGCGTCCACCGCGGCGCCTCGCTCAGCGGTCCGTGGTCCAATGTCGGGGCGCCCCGCATCATCGATGGCTGCATCGTCTGCCCCTACCACGGCTGGGAGTTCGGTGGCGATGGCGAGTGCAAGAACATCCC
>CAZMVP010000035.1:2282-13675 GCA_964569355.1 uncultured Chromatiaceae bacterium
TCTGCCCCTACCACGGCTGGGAGTTCGGTGGCGATGGCGAGTGCAAGAACATCCCGTCCATCGGCTACGGCAACAAGGTACCGGCCCGGGCCAAGGTGGATTCATACCCGGTGCAGGAGAAGTACGGGATCGTGTTCGCCTTCCTCGGCGACCTCCCGGAAGAAGAGCGCCCGCCGTTGCTCAACATCGAGGAGTTCGACCAGCCGGGCTGGCGCGCCAATCAGGTATTGATCCTCGACGTGAACTACTACTACGAGCGCTCGATCGAGAACGGCCTGGATCCGGCACACAACGAATTCGTGCATCCCACGCATGGCCACCAGGGCGTGGACCGCTCGACCTACAAGGTCAACGAGTACGGCGTGGAGGACCACCGGCAGGGCTGGGGGTTCTGGTTCTGGCACAGGTTCGACTCCCCGCCGCTGCCCCAGCGCGGGCACGTGACGGCCAAGGACACCGATACGCCGTGGGGCGATACGAAGCTCGACCGTACCAAGATCTTCGCCGGCAGCGGCACCTATGGCCCGAACACCATGCCGACGTACATCAACCTGACGCCGGACAAGATGTTCCGTCAGTATTTCTTCGAACAACCGATCGACGAAAACCACACGAAGATCTTCTTCCTGAACATGCGCAACTTCCTGCTCGAGCCGCACAACGATGGCCCGATCCATGCGCGGAACAAGGTCATCGCCGGGCAGGACATCCAGATCCTGAATGTCGTCAATCCGAGCCTCACGCCGTTGAGCCCGACCAAGGAAGTGCTGATGCCGGCCGACAAGGGCATCGCGACCTACCGCGACTGGCTGCGGAAGTTCGATGACATGGGCTGGCGCATCGACTGGATGGAGTTCAAGAAGAACCATGGCGTGGACCGGGCCTATGCGATTCCGTCGCCGAGCCGCCGCGCCAGTGGCAACTGGGTTCTGGATCCCGTGCCCCTGCTCAAGAACCGGGCGGAGCGGGACCGGAAGGACCGGGAGGCTGCCGCAGCCTGAAGCGGCCGGAGACGGTGCCAGGCTGCCAGTGGCCGGGAGGTGCTGGCCGCCTGACACCGCCCGAAGTCCGGCCACCAGCCATCAACTGCGGATATAGGCCAGCGGCAGTTCGGTGGTCGACTTGATGCGTTCCAGCGCGAAGCTGGCGCTGACGTCAGTGAGCCCGCCTACGCGGATCAACTGCTTGTAGACGGCGTCGTACGCCGCAATGTCCGGAATCACCAGCCTCAACAGGTAGTCCACGTCGCCGCTCAGGCGATGGAATTCCACGACCTCCGGGATGGCGCCGATCGCGGCGTTGAATGCGTCGAACCAGGCGGCGTCGTGCCGGTTGGTCTTCAGGTGGACGAAGACCGTCGTGCCGACATTGAGCTTTTCCGGATCGAGCAGGGCCACCCGTCGCTGGATGTAACCCCCGACTTCGAGCGCGCGAATCCGCCGCCAGCACGGGCCGCGGGACAGATGCACCGCCTCAGCGATCTCCGCGACCGACAGGCTGGCGTCCCTCTGCAGCAGAGTCAGAATCGCGATATCTGTCTTGTCCATGGAAAACTATCCTGCAAAATCCACGTTTCACGGCACATTTGTCTCATGAATGCATGAATGCTGCAAATAATTGAGCAGAAAGTACGAAACATTGTCATTAAGCTCTGGACCATGCATTGGCTGTCGCGCCTGTTCACCGAGCATCCGGCCTCCATCGGCGAGACCTATTTCGAGCACATGGGTCGTGCCGCCGGATTTGCGTTCACCATGCTGGTCGCCGGGGTCGCCTGCCTGATCCACGCGCTGCTGCCCTTCTTGTTCGTCACCACCGGCAGCCGGGCCGTGACGAAGCTGCACGACCGCATGGTGCAGAACCGCAATCGCCACGCGCCAAGACTCCCGACGGGCGCCAATCCGGCAACTTCCTCGACGTCCCCGGCCGCGACCCGGCCCACACAGTAAGTGACGCAGGCCACGCAGTAAGTGACGCGGGAGACGCAAGCCGCGGGCGCGCGGCCGCAAGCGGCGTGGTTGACCATCATGCCTGGCCTGGCGCTCGCCGCCGCCATTGCCCTGAGCACCCAATATTTTTCCGACTGGCTTGGTGCCAGCCTGTTCAACCTGAGCAAGAGCCCGGTCAGCCCGGTCATGCTCGCGATCCTTACGGGGCTCCTGATCCGCAACACGGTGGGCATCGATGCGCGCCTCGAGCAGGGGGTGGCCGTGGCGTCCGGGTCGGTGCTGCGCATCGGGCTGGCACTGGTCGGCCTGCGCCTCAGCATCATCGGGCTGGGCAAGCTGGGCCTGGAAGCCCTGCCGATCGTGGTCGGCTGCATGCTGACCGCCTGGCTCGTGCTGCCGCGCCTGGCGCGCGCGATGCACCTCAAGGGCGGCTTGATCACCCTGCTGACAGTGGGCACGACTATCTGTGGCTGCACCGCCATCATGGCCGTGGCGCCGGTGATCCGCGCGAAGGCGGAGGAGATCAGCTACGCCGTCACGCTGGTCGTGATCATCGGCCTGACCGGCATGCTGTTCTATCCGGCGCTCGCGCATTATCTGTTCGGCAACAATCCGCTGGCTGCCGGCATCTTCCTCGGCACCTCGATCCACGACACTTCGCAGGTGATGGGCGCCGCCTTGCTTTACAGCGGGCAGTACCTCTCGCCGGAAACCCTTGAAGCCGCAACCGTGACCAAGCTGCTGCGGAACCTGACGCTGATCGTGGTCGTGCCGGTGCTGGCCGCACGCCATGCGGGGCAGGGCACCGACCAGCCCCGGGGCGCCAGCAAGTGGATGGCCTGGCGCCGGCTGCTGCCGGGTTTCGTGCTGGCTTTCGTGCTGATGGCCGTGCTGCGCACGATCGGTGACGCCATCAGCCACGGCCAGCCGGGCTTCGATCTCCGCATCTGGCAGCCCGGCCTGTCGCTGGCCGGCAGGTCGTCGGAACTGCTGCTGACGGTGGGCATGGCGGCCGTCGGCCTCACCGTCGACCTCGGCGGCATGCGCCGCGTTGGCTGGCGGCCGCTCGTGGCCGGCGTGCTGGCCGCAGCCACCGTGGCCGTCGTCTGCATCTCCCTGCTCTATACCCTGACCTGACAACGGCGGCCCGGGGCGGGACGCCGTGACAAAAAGAGAGGGGCCGGAAGGCCCCTCGTGGAAGTTGCCGAACGTGGTTCCGGCTAGAACTTCATGCGCCAGGTCACGCCGTACGTCTCCAGCCGCGGGTAGGTGATGCTGTAACGCCACGGGAAGAACGCACCGCCATTGCTGACCAGCGTGTCCGGGATCGTGTTGGTGAAGTACACGTCGCGATACGCACCGGTCGGTTTGTCGTTGCCGAACAGGTTCATCGCGTAGATCTCGACGGTCCAGGTGTCCCTGGTGATGCCGAGATGCGCGTTGGCCGTGGTGGACGCGGGGACCCAGGCCTGGTTGCCGGCATCCTGGAACTGCTTGCCGCGGTAGGCCGCGTCGCCGCGGAGGTACCAGTCCACGTCACCGCGCAGCGGGGCCTTGTAGCCCGCGCCAATGGTGCCCTGCCACTCGGAGGTCCACAGGATCTTGTTGCCGCTGACGTCGCCATCCGGGGCGAAGCTCGGGAACAACTTGTAGGAATCGAGATTGGCGTCGTCGTACTGCGCATCCTGGTAGGAAATGCCGATGTTGGCCGTGAAGTAATCGGTGACCTGTGCGTCCAGGGAGAATTCCACGCCCTTGATCGAGGCATCGCCGCTGTTCACTTTCAACGCGATTGGCGTCACCAGCTGGCGACCGTCGTACGACTCCTGGCCCTGCGGGATCACGATGTCGGTCCAGTCGATGTAGAAGACCGACACATCGGTACGCAGCCGGCGATCCAGCATTTCCGACTTCAAGCCCAGTTCGTAGGTGGTGTTCTTCTCCGAATCGTAAGTCGCCGAGATGATGTGGTCCACGCCGGGATCATCCTGGTACTCGACCGTCTGGACATCGAAGCCGCCGGACTTCTCGGCGTGGCCGATCGAGCTGTAGATCGTCGTGTTCTCGGCCGGCTTGTACCGCAACGTTGCGCGCCAATCCCCGGTGTTCCAGGAATCGTCGCCGGAGTCGCCGTTCAGCCGGTTCTCGTAGTCCTTGTCCGTGCGGGTGAAGCGTCCCTCGATGCCGGCGGTCCAGCCCTCGAGGAAGTCCCACTCGGCGGAGGCAAACACGGCGTAGGCCTTGTCGTCCGTCACGCTGGTCTTCTCCGGACCCGCGCCACCCCAGGGCTGATCCGTGAACCACGGCAGGAAAGCTCCGTCGCCGGCACCCTGTGCGAAATCGATCCATTGGCCGACCGGCCCGGTATAGGTACAGGCCAGGCAGAATGAGCCGAAGTCCGCCGGCAGCGGCTTCGTGGACAGCACGCCGCGGGTCACGCCCTTGAAGCGGGTCTTGTACAGGTAGACGCCCCCGGAATAGCGGAAGGCGCGGTCCTCGGGGCTCGTGAACCGGAGCTCCTCGCTGATCTCATCCGTGGTGGAAGGGGCTTCGATCTGCAGCAAGCCGGTGTACAGGACCTTCTTCTCGGCGTAGTGGTTGAACGGCGGTCCGGCGGTCACCAGGCCAGACAGGTAGGTGAAGGGAATCTCCTCACCCATGCCCCGGCCGCCATCGATCAGGAAGCTGTCGCTCAGGGCGGAGTAACCCGTCAGGGAGCTCAAGGTGCCAACCCCGGTATCCCAGGAAAGCCTGAGGTGTCCGCGGGTCAGCTTGCGGTCCTCGCCGAGCGCCTGGGTGATTGCGGTCACGGAGTCCGTGGCAGGCGACGGAATCTCGCCGCAATAGTTCTGCAAGCGGCTTGACAGGGCCGGGTTCACGTCATGCCGGTCCTCGCAATTCGCCGTGATCGCACCCTGTGCCGTCTGGTCGATCAGGTCGCGTGACATGTAGAGGGAAAGCTCGGCCGTGAAGTCCTCGGTAGGCGTCCACGCAAGGGCCGCGTGACCGGTCTTGTACTCATGTCCGCCGACGTCGACACCCCTGCCCAGGCCGATGTAATCGTTGTTGAAGGAACCGTCGTACTTGTCGTAGCTGACGGCCAGCCGGCCCTTCAAGGTGCCCTCGATCAGCGGTCCGCCCGCCGAGACCGCGGTCCGGAACTGTCCGTCGTTGCCGACGGACACTTCGGTGTCGGCCTCGAATGTATCCGAGGGCTTCCGGCTGACATAGTTGATTGCGCCGCTGAAGGCATTGCGGCCATACAAGGCAGCCTGCGGGCCCTTGATGACTTCGATGCGCTCCAGGTCGAGCTGGCTGAAGTTCAGCCCCGCGCGGCCCGAAACGAACACGCCATCGATGTAGATGCCGACGTTGTTCTCGCCGAAGATGTCGATCGGCGCCACGCCACGGATGACCGGCGCCGGCAGCAGTTCGCCCTGCAGGTTCGAGAAGGTCAGGCCCGGCGTGTTGGCTGCCACGTCATCGAGGCTGCGAATGCCCTTTTCCTCGATCGCCTCCGACGTGATGGCGGTGATCGCCATCGGCACGTCGACCAGCCGCTCTTGCTTCTTTCGGGCCGTGACGACGATTTCCTGGATTGCCTCTGCGGCATAGACCGGTACGCTGAATGCCACCAGCGTGACTGCCAGCGTGGCAGCGACGCCACAGCGCCTGCTGAATTCGCGTTGCATCTTTGGTTGTCCCCCGTGGTATCCCTGATAGTCGATGGTCAGGCGGATGGTATCTGCCTGATGGTCCGATAGTAGCCGATTGACTCCGTCCCGCAAGGCCGGGTATGGATGCGGGCGTGGGGAAGACGCAACCTTCCCGTTGACCCGACCTTCCGGGATCAGCCAGCGAAACATGTTGACGGGGGCAAACCATGCTTTTTCAGGCGAGAACCATCAGTTTACTGTTCACGGGCGCCGTGCTCCTTGCCGGCCTTGGCACGATGAACCCGGCAGCGGCAGCTGCGCCAGTGGTTCAGACCAATCGCGGTGCGCTACAGGGCGTCGCGCAGGATGGCATCGATGTGTTCCGCGGGATTCCCTATGCAGCGCCGCCGGTCGGCGCCCTGCGCTGGCGGCCACCGCAGCCGGCGGCGAACTGGAACGGCGTGCGCGACGCCACCGCCTTCGGCCCGATCTGCCCGCAGGTCGTCTGGCCCGGCGCACCGGCGACGCCCCAGAGCGAAGACTGCCTGACGCTGAACGTGTACGCGCCGGCCAATGCATCGGCCCGCAGCCTGCCGGTCATGGTGTGGATCCACGGCGGTGGTTTCCGTGGCGGGGCCGGATCGCAGCCTGGTTTTGAAGGCGACAATTTTGCCCGGATGGGCGTGGTGCTGGTGACCCTCAACTACCGGCTCGACCGTCTCGGCCGCTTCGGCCACCCGGCGCTGACGCGCGCACAGGCCAACGAGGGCCTGGCGAACTACGGGATCATGGACCAGATCGCGGCACTACAGTGGGTCCACGACAACATCGCGGCCTTCGGCGGCAATCCCGGCAAGGTGACCATCTTCGGCCAGTCGGCGGGCGGCGTGTCGGTGAACTACCTGATGGTGGCGCCGTCGGCGCGCGGCCTGTTCCAGGGCGCGATCTCCGAGAGCGGCGGCGTGGCCGCCGATGCCAGCCGCCACCTGCGCACGGACTCGGGCCGCTTCAAGTCGCTGGAGTCCGATGACTTGGCGTTCGCCGCGAGCTTCGGCATCGGCAACGACGATGAGGCGCCGGCGAAGCTGCGCGCCCTGACGGTGGCCCAGATCATCGACTACAAGCAGAAGGACAGTTCGATGAACCCGGTCGTGGATGGCAAGGTCATCCCCGACGACCTCGGGAAGATGTTCCGCGAAGGCCGCCAGGACCCGGTGCCCTACATCGCGGGCGCGAACAGCTGGGAGGCCAATCTCATCCAGCGCGCGAATATTCCGCTCGCCGCGATCATGCTCGGCGTGACGCCGGACGAGGCGCGCAAGGTCTACGGGCCGCTGGACGACAACACGCTGAAGGACACCTA
The DNA here is from genome assembly GCA_964569355.1 of uncultured Chromatiaceae bacterium. Lineage (GTDB taxonomy): Bacteria > Pseudomonadota > Gammaproteobacteria > Steroidobacterales > SHZI01. The sequence continues at coordinate 9,251 of CAZMVP010000035.1, forward strand.
CTTCGGCGACATGCTGTTCCTGGCGCCGGCCTGGACGCTGACTGCCGAGATGGAAGCAGCCAAGGCGCCCGCCTGGCTCTACTACTACAGCTATGTCAATGACGACCAGCGCGGCAAGGTTCCCGGCGCAGGCCATGGCGCCGAGCTCAGCGGCCTGTTCCTCCATCCGCTGTGGCCGGGTGCGAAGCTGAGCCAGCACGATATCGACGTCACGGCGCCGCTGCGGCACTACTGGATCAATTTCGCCCGCACCGGCAACCCGAACGGCGACAACGTGCCGGACTGGAAGCCCTTCACGCGCGCGACGCCCTGGACGATGGACTTCGGCGACAAGCCCGAACTGCTGCCGGCAATCTTCCCGGAGCGCATGGCCTTCCAGCAGGAAGTCATCAAGCGGGCGATCCAGGCCGACGCGAAGACCCAGCCGGCAAAACCCTGACCGCGGAACCCTGACTGCGGAACCTTGGCACCAGGAGGCAGGACATGCTGATGACGGCAAACCGGATCGGGCTGCGCTTGCCCCGCTCACTGGTGGCGATGCTCGTGCTGTCCGCCGGCCTGGCGCTGGCCAGTGCTGCCATGGCCAGTGCTGCGATGGCCGCCGGGCCGGAGGTACAGACCGACCACGGCAGGCTGCGGGGCACGGCGGAAGAGGGCATCAACGTGTTCCGCGGGATTCCCTATGCAGCGCCGCCGGTCGGCGCCCTGCGCTGGCGGCCACCGCAGCCGGCGGCGAACTGGAACGGCGTGCGGGATGCCACGGCCTTCGGCCCGGTCTGCCCGCAGACGATCCGTTCCGTATCGCCCGACACGCCGCAGAGCGAGGATTGCCTGACACTCAATATCTATGCCCCGGCCAATGCATCGGCCGGCAGCCTGCCAGTCATGGTCTGGATCCATGGCGGCAGCTTTCGCTGGGGCGCCGGGTCACAGCCGGCCTATGACGGCGTGACCTTTGCGAAGCAGGGTGTGGTGCTGGTGACGATCAACTACCGGCTCGACCGGCTCGGCCGCTTCGGTCATCCGGCGCTGACCCGCACGCAGGCAAACGAGGGGCTGGCGAACTACGGGATCATGGACCAGGTCGCGGCGCTCCGGTGGGTCCACGACAACATCGCGAGTTTTGGCGGCAATCCGCAGCGGGTCACGATCTTCGGCTACTCGGCGGGCGGCGTGTCGGTGAACTACCTGATGGTGGCGCCGTCGGCGCGCGGCCTGTTCCAGCGCGCCATCTCCGAGAGCGGCGGCGTGGCGGCCGATGCCAGCCGGCACCTGCGGACCGGCTCGGGCCGTTTCAAGTCGCTGGAGTCCGAAGGCCTCGAATTCGCAGCCAGCTTCGGCATTGCCGACGACGCCCAGGCACCGGCGAAGCTGCGGGCGCTCACGGTGAAGCAGATCCTCGACTATCCGCAGAAGGATTTTTCCATGAACCCGGTTGTGGATGGCACGGTCATCCCCGACGACCTCGGGAAGATGTTCCGCGAGGGTCGCCAGGACCCGGTGCCGTACCTTGCGGGGGCCAACAGCTGGGAGGCGAGCCTGATCCAGGGCTTCAACCTGCCGATGGCGGCGGTGATGCTCGGTGTCACGCCGGACGAAGCGCGCAAGGTCTACGGGGCATTGGACGACAAGGCGCTGAAGGACACCTACTTCGGCGACATGCTGTTCCTGGCGCCGGCCTGGACGCTGGCGGCAGACATGCAGGCGGCGAAGACCCCGGCCTGGCTCTACTACTACAGCTATGTCGATGACGACCAGCGCGGCAAGGTACCCGGCGCCGCCCATGGTGAAGAGGTCAGCCACCTGTTCCGCCGTTCGCTGCGGCCGAACCGGACGTTGAGCGCGCACGACCTCGAGGTCTCGGTGCCGCTGCGGCACTACTGGATCAACTTCGCCCGCACCGGCAACCCGAATGGCGACAACGTGCCGGACTGGAAGCCATTCACCCGCGCCACGCCCTGGACGATGGACTTCGGCGAGAAGCCCGAACTGCTGCCGGCGATCTTCCCGAAGCGCATGGCCTTCCAGCAGGAAGTCATCAGGAAAGCCATCCGGAAGGAAGCGAAGGCCGATACGGCGAAGCCCTGAGCAGGGCATTGCCGGTCGTCAGGGGCCGGGAGTGCTCCCTGTCGTGCCGGCGAGCCAGGCCTCGATCCGTTTCCGGCTGAGCCTGCCGCTCACGCCTTCGCGCCGGTGGCTGCTGTCGTAGAAGTAGGCGCGCGGCAACTCGCCGTACCACCCCGGGTCGATCTCGTAGCGCAGCTTCTGGCTGTCGTCGGCGAAGATCCATGACTCCTCGCCCGTCATGCCGAAGTCTGCCAGCGCCTTGGCTGCCACCGATTCATCACTGACATCGTCCGTGGAGACCAGCACGAGCGGCAGTCCCGGATGTTCCGCCTGCATCGTGCGCAGCAGGCTGAATTCATCCCGGCAGGGTGCGCAGGTGACGGACCAGAGGACCAGCAGGAAGGGTTGATTGCCGCGGGCGGCGACGAGGCCGGCAAAGGACCCGCTTTCCAGAAGCTTGAATGATGGTGCGGCGACGGCGGTGGCCGCCCACATCATCAACAGTCCGCAGATGGCAATCCGGCAGGAGCGCATCGCGACATCCTACGGGCCCGCGGCACGCGTTGGGGCAAGGGTGCGGTGTTCCGCCGCGTGGCCCCTTGTCGCGCGACAAGGGGCCGCGCGACGCCGTGCCGCGCGCCTCGCTCCCGTGATCGCGGTAACATCGCGGGCCTATGGAAAACCTGCAGGGTCGCGTCCAGGAAGTCGTCTCGCTGCTGTGTGTGCTGCCGGCGTGCCTGTGGGCCAGTCAGGCCCATGCGCTCAGCGAGATCATCGTGACCACGTCGCGGGAAGCGACGCTCCGGGCGGACACGCCGATCTCCATCTCCGTCGTCGACGAAAGCGAGATCGACAGTGTTCGTGCCGGCCACCCTTCGGAAATCATGGGCCGGGTTCCGGGCGTGTCCGTGCAGCCGACGAATGGGGAAGGCAGCATCGTCGGGATCCGGCTGCCGATCGGCACCAGCCCGGTGTATCTCTATCTGGAGGATGGCGTGCCGATCCGGGCCTCCGGGTTCTTCAATCACAATGCACTGTATGAAATGAACCTGCCCCAGGCCGGCGGCATCGAGGTGATCCGCGGGCCGGGGATGGCGCTCCAGGGCAGCGACGCCATCGGCGGCGTCATCAATGTGCTGACGCGGGCGCCATCGAAGGCGCCGGAGCTCTCCACAAGCCTGGAAGCAGGGTCGTACGGCTGGCTGCGCGGGTTGTTCACGGCGAGCGACTCGTGGGCGGATTCCGGGGCGCGGGTCGACCTCAACATCACCCACAGCGATGGCTGGCGGGACCGGAGCGGTTACGACCGGCAGACCATCACGCTGCGGGCCGACCACGCGGCGGGCGGGAGCCGGCTGAAGGCCGTGCTGTCGGCCACCAATATCGACCAGGACACCGGTGCAACCAGCTTTCTGTCCGAGGCCGACTACCGCGACGACCCCACGCGAAACTACACGCCATTCGCCTACCGCAAGGTCAGGAGCGCCCGCGCCTCGGTGGAGTGGGAGCAGGACCTGGGCGCGGGCCTGGCCACGGTGACCCCATACCTGCGTTGGAGCGACATGGAGATCCTGCCGACGTGGATGCTCTCCTACGATCCGGTGGTCTACACCACGTCCTATTACTCCGTCGGTGCGCTGCTCAAGTACCGCCAGGATTTCCCGCGCTGGCACACCCGGGTCATCACCGGCGTGGATCTCGATTACAGCCCCGGATGGCACAGGGAAGACCGGATCTGGGCCGTGCGCAATGGCCCTGTCTACGAGAGTTACACGGACCAGGGCCGGATCTACGACTACGACGTGACTTTCTGGCAGGCCTCGCCTTACCTGCAGGTGGAGGCGGAACCGGTCGACAGGCTGCACCTGACCGCCGGCCTGCGCTTCGACAGGCTCGGCTTCCAGTACGACAACCACCTGCCCGATGGTTCCTTCCAGACGAGCAACGGCCCAGTACCGCCCGCCGCCCAGCGGACTTTCCATCGTCCGGCGGACCAGAGCGAGGGCTACGATCGCCTGAGCCCCAGCGTGGGCGCGACCTATGCCTTCACCCGGAGGCTGAATGGTTTTGTCGCCTACAAGCAGTCGTTTCGCGTGCCGCAGGAGGGCCAGCTCTATCGCCAGGGTGCGAGCCAGGACTCCACGCGGCTGAAGCCGGTGAAGGCCGGAAGCTACGAGATCGGCCTCAGGGCAACGCCGTCTGGCACGCTGTCACTGGAGCTCTCGGCCTACACGATGTCGATGCGTGACGACATCCTCACCTACAACGACGGCTCCGGGCCGACGCAGACCAACAACGGGAAGACCAGGCACAGGGGCATCGAGGCGGCACTGGCGTGGCAGTTCCTGCCGGAGTGGC
>CAZMVP010000036.1:0-3419 GCA_964569355.1 uncultured Chromatiaceae bacterium
GCCGAGTTCGGCAAGCTCGGCGTGCACCTGTATGGCGAGTACTTCAACGGCGACTTCACCGGCGTTTCCACGACCTGTGGCACCGGCCCCGGTCGGGTGACGATCTCCGGTGATCGCAATTCGGAGTCGCTTGCCGCCGGCCTGGGCCTCGACTATGCGCTGGCCCACCGGACCCAGGTCGTGGCGCGGGCAGCCTGGGTCGACATCATCGACTTCGAGGTGCCGAACAGCGCCTGCCAGCTGCTGAGCGGTGACGACCATGGCTACCTCGTCGAAAGCCTGCTGCGCAGTGAGCTCTCCGACAGGGTCGAGATCGAAGCCGGCGTGCGCCATTCCGAATTGAGCGACTCCGACATCGGTGACACCAGCGTCCTGCTCGGAATCAGTTATCACCTCACCGATTACCTGACGCTGCGAGCCCGCGGCACGGTCTTCGATGATGATGCAGGGCTCGAGATCGGCGCGCGGTTCTACTTCGGCAGCCTGCTCGGCCGCGATTACCTGTTCTAGGCCGCCTGCCGGGTCGAAGGCCCGGGGTCCCGATGCGTATCCTGATGCTGACCGCCGAATACGCCCCGTTCGCCAAGACGGGCGGTCTCGCGGACATGGTGGCCGGGCTCTCCCGCGAGCTCGTCGCCGCCGGCCACGACGTGCGGGTGCTGATTCCGCGCTACGCGCCGGCAGCAGCCGGCACGCGCAACCTGCCGCCGGGGCACGGGGTGGGTGGCACCCAGGCCTCGCCGGTTGCGCTCGAAGGCGCCCATCCCGGCTATTCGCTGGAGTTGATCCGCGGGCAGTCCCCGACGCAACCGCAGCTCTACGCGCTCGATGCGCCGGCCTTCTTCGGCACGGGTGACATCTACACCGGCGGCGAACTCGATGCCCGGCGCTTTGCGCTGCTCTCGCATGCAGCGCTGCAGCTGTGCCGGATGCTGGGCTGGACGCCCGACATCCTGCACTGCCATGACTGGCATTCGGCACTGGTCCCCGCATTGCTGCCGCAGGCCTGGCGATCGCAGGCCAGGCCGTCGCAGGATACCGGGCCGCGGCCGGCTACCGTGCTGACCATCCACAACATCGGTTACCAGGGCGTTTTCGACCGGCAGCTGTGGCCTGAGCTGGGCCTCGGCGGTACTCCGCCAACTGCCGGATTGAACTTCCTGCGCGAAGGCATCGTCGCGGCCGATGCGCTGACGACCGTCAGCCCGACACATGCCGCCGAGATCCTGACGCCCGGCTATGGCATGGGCCTCGACGGGCTGCTGCGGGACCGGCAGGCCGACCTGACCGGCATCCTCAACGGTGCGGACTATGCGGATTGGGATCCGGCCACCGACACCGAATTGCCGGCGCGTTATGGCGCCCACGATCTGTCCGGCAAGGCGCTCTGTCGGGCCGCATTGCTCGAGCGCACCGGACTTGCTGCCGCGGCCACGGCCGGCGAGCGTGTTCCCGTGCTTGGCATGGTCACGCGGCTCGCGGCGCAGAAAGGCGTGGAACTCGTGATCGATGCGCTGCCACCGCTGTTGCAGGCGGGCCGGCTCAAGGCCGTCGTGCTCGGCCGCGGTGAAGCACGGTATGTCACCCGGCTGCAGGCGATGGCCACGGGTTTTCCCGGCTGGTTCAGCTTCCTGGACGTGCAGGACGAATCACTGGCACGGCTGGTCTACGGCGGGGCGGATGCCTTCATGGTGCCCTCGCTCTACGAACCTTGTGGCCTGACGCAACTCTACGCGCTGCGCTACGGATCAGTACCGATCGTTCGCGAGACCGGCGGCCTCAAGGACACGGTCAGGCATTTCAATCCCGTGACCGGCGAAGGCACCGGCAGCGTGTTCAAGGATGCCGATGCCACGGGGCTCGGCTGGGCCATCGGCGAGGCATTGGCCTGGTACCGGCAGCCGACGCTGTGGAACGCCGTCCGGCAGAACGGCATGGCCGCCGATTTCTCCTGGCGCCACCAGGCGCCGTTGTACGAGGCGCTCTACGCGCGGGCGGCTGCGGCCCGCAAATAGCGGCTGACGGTCAGCGCCCGCTTTCCCGCAGCCAGTTCTTCCAGTCGCCCGCCAGCGACGCCGGCATCTGCTCCCACTTCAGTCGCCACTGCCAGTTGCCCGTCACCGTGCCTGGCGTGTTCATCCGCGCGCCGGAACCAAGCAGCAGCAAGTCCTGCAGCGGGAACATCGCCACATGCGCCGGGGATTGCCGGACGGAGCGGACCAACGCCGCGGGAATGGCTTCGGGGCTGCAGGCCAGCACTTCGCACGCGTAGCGGCGGCTGCGTTCATCCAGGCCCCGACACCAGCCTGCCACGGTGTCGTTGTCATGGGTCCCGGTGTAGATCACCGCGTCCTCGACCTGGTTCGCCGGCAGGTAGGGATTGTCGCGGGAACCATCGAACGCAAACTGCGCGATCAGCATGCCGGGCAGGCCGAATTGCCGACGCAGGGCATGCACTTCCGGCGTGATGGTGCCGAGGTCCTCGGCGAGGAACGGCCCGTTGGCGAAGGCGTTGCGCAGTGCCGTCAGCAGCGCCGCGCCCGGTGCGTCCCGCCACCGGCCCTCGCGCGCGCTCGCGGCGCCCGCCGGAATTTCCCAGTACGCCTGCAGTCCGCGGAAATGATCGATGCGCAGGTAATCGAACCGGCCGAGCTGGGCGCGCACCCGCTCGACCCACCAGCTGAAGCCGGACTCCGCCATGGCGGTCCAGTCGTAGAGCGGATTGCCCCACAACTGGCCCGTCTCGCTGAAATAGTCGGGCGGCACGCCGGCAACGGCCAGCGCCTGGCCGTCCGGCGACACGCGGAACAGATGGCGGTGCCACCACACATCCGCGCCATCCAGGTCCACGTAGATCGGCAGGTCGCCGACCAGTTCCACGCCGCAACCGGCCGCATGGTCCCGCAGCCGCCGCCATTGCCGCATGAAGACCCACTGCTCGAATGCCACTTCGCGGATGTCGGCCGCGGCTTCCTTCATGAAAGCCAGGACCGCATCGCGTCGCCGGTGCCTGAGATCCTCGGGCCAGGTCCACCACCCGGCACCGCCGAAGCGCGCCACGGCCGCACGGTACAGCGCCACCGGCACGAGCCAGCCGCGCTGTTCCTGCCAGAACTGCTGGAAGGCTTCCCGATCCGCCGGTCGCGCGCCGCGCCGGAAATTGCCCCAGGCTTCGCGCAACAGGGCCTGGCGCTGTTCCCATTGCCCGCCCCGCCCGATTGCCGTGGCCACGGCATCGGCACCGAGCCATCCGGCTTCGACCAGCTCCTCGGGATCGATCAGCCGCGCGTTGCCAGCGAAGGCCGAAGCCGACTGGTACGGTGAGCCGGCCGCGCCGACCGGCCCCACCGGCAGCATCTGCCAGAGCGAGAACCCGGCCTCCTTCAGCCAGTCGGCGAACCGCCGGCCGTCCGCGCCCA
>CAZMVP010000036.1:3519-11551 GCA_964569355.1 uncultured Chromatiaceae bacterium
GCATCGTGGCCGATCGTCATGCCATCCGGGATATGGCAGCCTTCGTCGATGATCGCGTTGGCAATCCGGCAGCCACGCCCGATGGTCACGCGCGGCAGCAGCACCGAACGGTAGATCTCGGAACGCTCGTCAACGGTGACGTTGGAGAACAGCAGCGACTCGCGGACCGCCGCGCCCGACACGATGCAGCCGCCGGCCACCATCGAATTGATCGCGATGCCGCGCCGCCCATCCTCGTCGAGGACGAACTTCGCACTCGGCGTCTGCTCCTGGTAGGTCCAGATGGGCCAGTCGTCGTCGTACAGGTTGAGTTCCGGGCTGACGTAGATCAGTTCCATGTTCGCCGTATAGAACGCATCGACTGTCCCGACATCCCGCCAGTAGGCCTGCGCCTCGGTCTCGACGCTCTGGAACGCATAGGCGTAGACGGCGCTGCTGTTGATGACCTTCGGAATGATGTTGCGGCCGAAGTCATGGACCGACTGCGGGTCGCGCGCATCCTCATTCAGCACCTGTCTCAGGTAATCCCGGCCGAACACATAGATGCCCATCGATGCCAGGGCCACGTCATCGCGGCCCGGCATCGGTTCGGGGTTGGCCGGCTTCTCGCTGAAGGCGACGACCCGCTGGCGCGAATCCACGGTGGCGATGCCGAACGAATGCGCCTCCGCCAGCGGCACCTGCACCATGCCGACGGTGATGTCGGCGCCGCGGGCCACGTGGAAGGCAATCATCGGGCCATAGTCCATCTTGTAGACATGGTCCCCGGCCAGCACCAGCACCAGTTCCGGCTCGTGGGCATCGATGATGTCGAGGTTCTGGTACACGGCATCGGCCGTGCCGCGGTACCACAGCTCGCCGAGTTTCTGCTGCGCCGGCACCAGCTGGACGAACTCGCCGAGCTCGCCGCGCAGGTAGCCCCAGCCGCGCTGCACGTGCTGGATCAGCGAATGCGACTTGTACTGCGTCAGCACGAGGATCTGGCGGATCCCCGAGTTCACGCAGTTCGACAGGCTGAAATCGATGATGCGGTACTTGCCGCCGAAGGGCGTGGCCGGCTTGGCGCGATAGGCCGTGAGCTGGTGCAGGCGCTGCCCGCGGCCGCCCGCCATCACGAGGGCCATCGTGCTCTTCGTGAGCTGGCTCACGAACCGGCCGGAGCGGGCTGCCCTGGTGCTGGTCACTGACTGGTAGGTACCCATGCCGGAGGCCAATGTAACATCAGTGCGTCAAATCCATCTCATGAGGCCCAGTTCATGGGGATGCGACAAGTCGGCATGCCACGGCACCGCGCGGATGCCGTAATGCAGGGCACCGCACCATGGTGGCCGGAAGGCCAGCCGATAACGCTGCAGCCCCGCGGCCGGCTTGCCCACCGGTTCGAAAGGCTGCACGAACACATGCTCGTTGCCCACGGTGCGCAAGCCGGGCTCCGACGGTCCCCGGCCGGCGAACTGGCGTATCGGCACCGTCACCTCGGAACACAGGTCGCGGTGGACCACGCACTCGAGGCGCACGTCAGCCGGTGCCAGTCCGTTCAACGCCACGTCCACGTCGATCTCGATGTTGCTGCTGTGCTCGACGGCATGCACGGGTTCGCTCGCCAGCCGCAGTCCCACGCCGGGCCAGGCCGCCTTCACGCGCTCCTTCCAGCGCGCGAGTTCCCGGGCGCCACCATAGCCGTTCGCGGCGAGCTGCCGGCCACGCCGGGCGGCAGGACCGTAGTAGAGCACCGCATAATCGTGCACGACGCGATTCATGTTGAAGTGCGGCAGGATCGTGGCCATCGACCGCTTGCACTTCTTCACCCAGCCGGGTGAGTAGCCGAGCCGCTCGTCCCGCGCGTAGTAGAGCGGGATGACTTCATCCTGCAGGATCTCGTAGAGCGTGCGGGCGTCGTGGCGATCGCGCTCGGCGGCATTGTTGGGCTGCCTCGACGGCGGAATGGCCCAGCCGTTCTGCCCGTCGTAGCCTTCGGCCCACCAGCCGTCCAGCACGCTCAGGTTGACCGTGCCGTTGATGGCGGCCTTCATGCCGGAAGTGCCGCTCGCCTCCATCGGGTGCACCGGGGTGTTGAGCCAGACATCCACGCCGGAGGTCAGCAGCCGGCCAAAGCCCATGTCGTAGTTCTCGACGACCAGCAACTTGCCGAAGAACTCCGGCTGGTTGCTGACGCGGTACAGCTCCCGCAGCAACTCCTGTGCCGGGTGGTCGGCCGGGTGCGCCTTGCCGGCGAAGATGAACACGACCGGCCGCCCCGCGCTGTCGACGGTATCCTTGAGCCAGGCGAGGTCGTGCAGCAGCAGCGTGGCGCGCTTGTAGGTGGCAAACCGCCGGCCGAAGCCGATCGTCAGCACGTCGGGCCGCTCGGGATCCAGGTGCTTCAGCAACCGGTGGATGTGTGCCTCGGACATCCGGTTGCGGGTGTGCTGCCGCTGCAGGCGGTCGCGGAGCGCGACCAGCATCGCCGACTTCACCTGCTGCGTGACATACCAGAATCGCCCATCCGGGACGTCCTCGATCCGGCTCATCAACTCGCGGTCCATCAACTGGTAGCGCCAGGCCGCGCCCAGGTTGGACTCGAGGAGTTCCACCCATTCCGTCTGCATGAAGGTCGGCACGTGGACCCCGTTGGTGACGAAGCCGACCGGATTCTCGGCCGGCGGCACCTCGGGCCAGTTGCTCGCGCAGATCTCGGCAGTCACCTGCCGGTGGATCCGGCTGACGCCGTTGACATGCCGGGAGCCGGCGAGCGCCAGCCGCGTCATGTTGAAGCCAGCCGGCGTTGCCGCATCCGCGCCGAGTTCGAGTACCCGGTTCTCGGCCACACCCAGCTCGCCCACGAGCTTCTGCAGGTACTTCAGCAGGACGCCGCGGTCGAACACGTCGTGGCCGGCCGATACCGGCGTGTGGGTCGTGAATACCGTGCAGGCCGCCACCGCCTCGAGGGCCGCGTTGAAATCGAGGCCTGTGCCGACCAGCTCGCGGATTCGCTCGAGGATCTGGAAGGCCGCATGGCCTTCATTGGTGTGCCACACGTGCGGGCTGACGCCGACCGCGCGCAACACCCGGACGCCGCCGATGCCCAGCACGATCTCCTGCTGGAGCCGGGTCTCGATGTCGCCGCCGTAGAGCTGGCGGGTGATCTGCCGGTCCTCCGGGGTGTTCTCCGGCAGGTCGGTGTCGAGCAGGAACACCGGGATGCGGCCGACGTCGGCGCGCCAGGCCTTGATGGCCACCATCCGACCCGCCACATCGCAATGCACGATCACCTCGTTGCCCGCGGCATCCCGCGCCGCCACGACCGGGGAGTCGTCGGCCTCGATCGTGCTGTAGCTGACAAGCTGCTGCCCGCTGCCGTCGATCTGCTGGTTGAAGTATCCCTGCCGATACAGCAGCCCGACTGCCACGAACGGCAGCCCCATGTCGCTCGCGGTCTTGCAGTGGTCGCCGGCCAGGATGCCGAGGCCGCCCGAGTAGATCGGGAAGCTCTCGTGGTAGCCGAACTCGGCGCAGAAGTAGGCGATCACGTCGTCGCCGGACAGCGCCGCCGGGCCATAGCCCGCCGACTTCTGCTCGATGTAGGAATCGAACTCCGCCAGCGCGCGCCGGTAGGCGCCGAGGAAGGTGTCGTTGGTGGCCGCCATCTCGAGGATCGATTGCTCGACGCTGCGGAGGAAGACCCGCGGGTTGCGACCGGTGCGGAACCACAGGTCCTGGTCCAGCATGTGGAACAACTGCCGGGTCGGCCGGTGCCAGCTGAACCACAGGTTGGCAGTCAGTTCATTGAGCCGGCCTATGCGCTCGGGCAACCGGGGCTTGACGTGCAGGTCGAATTTCTGGGGTGTCATATGGTGGGCCGTGATGGATTTGAACCATCGACCAACGGATTAAAAGTCCGCTGCTCTACCAACTGAGCTAACGGCCCCAGTCTATGACCGATGGTTGTGACTGAAAGAGAGGTGCGCCGCATTCTAGCGATAGCGGGTCGGATCCGCCATGCCGGCCGCCTCGAAGCCCGCGCGTCGCAGCCGGCACGCGTCGCACATTCCGCAGGCCTCGCCCGCTGGATTGGCCTGGTAGCAGGACACGGTGGCGCGGAAATCGACGCCCAGTGCCACGCCGGCGCGGACGATGTCCGCCTTGGGCAGGTGCAGGAGTGGCGTGCGGATCTCCACGGGCCGGCCCTCCACGCCACGCCGCGTGGCAAGGTTGGCCATCCGCTGGAAGGCGTCGAGGTATTCCGGCCGGCAGTCCGGATATCCCGAGTAGTCCACCGCATTCATGCCGGCATAGATGCGATCGGCATCGATCACTTCCGCGTAACCCAGTGCGATGGCGAGGAACACGGTGTTCCTCGCCGGTACGTAGGTCACCGGGATGCCGCTGCCGACCGTGGTCGGCACGGCCACTGCCGGATCGGTCAGGGCCGAACCACCGATGTCATCCAGGCCAAGGCGCACCGTGCGGTGGTCGACGGCACCGAGCGCCACCGAGATCTGCCCGGCCGCGGTCAGCTCCGCGCGGTGGCGCTGGCCGTAATCGAAGCTCAGGGTATGGCACTCGCATCCATCACGTCGGGCCAGGGCAAGACAGGTCGTCGAGTCCATGCCGCCCGACAGGAGGACGACGGCGATCGGTGCGGAGTCCGTGGTCATGGGCGCATGATCGTCCAGGTCCGGGCCTCAATGTCCCGGCACGTTGCCCCACAGGATCTTGTGGAGCTGCAGCTGGAAACGCACCGGCAACCGGTCGGCGAGGATCCATTCGGCCAGCTCGCGTGCCGGCTGCTGCTCCCACGACGGCGAGAACAGCACCTCGCACCGCGTGGCGAGTTCGAGTTCGACGAGCTGGCGGCGTGCCCACTCGTAATCGGCCCGGTCGCAGATCACGAACTTGAGCTGGTCAGTCGGCTTCAGGTGCTCGAGGTTGGCCGGCAGGTTCCGTCGTGATTCGCCGGACGCCGGCGTCTTGACATCCATCACCACCGTCACCCGGGCATCGACGCCGGCAATGTCCAGCGCGCCGCTGGTCTCCAGCGACACGCTGTAGTCCGCGTCCGCCAGTGCCGCGAGCAGCGGCAGGCAGGCAGGCTGGGCCAGCGGTTCGCCACCGGTGACGCAGACATGGCGCGTGCCGAATCGGGCCACCTCGGCCAGGATCTCCCCGATCGAATGACGCCGACCGCCCTGGAAGGCATAGGCGGTATCGCAGTAGGTACAGCGCAGCGGACAGCCGGTCAGGCGGACGAACACCGTCGGGCAGCCGGCGGGCCGTGCCTCGCCCTGCACGGAATGGAAGATCTCGGTGATGCGCAGCGTGGGCAGTGGTCAGACGCCTTCGGTCGTCATCCGTTCGAGCCGCTGCCCGGCCAGGCGTGCTGCCGTGGTTTCGGGAAACTCCGCCACCACGCGCTTGAGCGCCGTGCGCGCCGGCGCGTAGCGCTTCAGTTCGTAGTTGCAATAGCCGATCTTCAGCAGTGCATCCGGGATCTTGCGCGACTGCGGATACTTGTCGACCACCACGGTGAACTCGCGCAAGGCCTTGTCGTACTCCTGGCTCACGTAGTGGGTCTCGGCCAGCCAGTACTGCGCGTTGTCCAGCAGCGGGCTGGTCGGGAAGGCCACGATGAACTGCTTCAGCGCACTGCTGGCTTCCTTGTAGCGTCCCTGCTTCAGCAGCTCGAAGGATGCCTGGTAGTTGGCGCGGTCGGTGCCGCCGGGCACCGGCAGCTGCCCGGGCTGCAACTCCCCGCCATCGAGCACGCTGCGGCCGTCCGCGGCACTGGCCTGGCGCTGGCCGATGGTCTTTTCCAGGGCCTGCAGGCGCTGGTCGATATCGAGGTACTGCTGCTTCTGGGCATCGCCGGCCTGCTCCAGGCTGAACTGGAGCTGCTCCACCTGCCCACGCAGGCTCTGGTTTTCCTGCTGCAGCTGCTCGACCTGCTTCAGCAGGTTGACCAGGCCCTCGCTGTTGACGACCCGCTCGACCTTGTCCAGCCGTGTTTCGAGCGCCGTCTGCCGGATGTACAGCGGATTCTTTTCCGGCGGCTGCATCAACGCGCAGCCCGACAGCAGGCTGGCACCGAGCATGACGGGAACAACGATCCGCATCTTCGTCACGACCCGTAGACGATCTCGACGCGGCGATTCAGCGACCAGGCTTCCTCGTCACTGCCGATCACGGCAGGTCGTTCCTCGCCATAGCTGACCGTCGAAATCTGGCTCGAGGCCACGCCCTGGAGCAGCAGGATGTTGCGGACCGCTTGGGCGCGCTTCTCGCCCAGCCCGATGTTGTATTCCCGGCTGCCGCGCTCGTCGGCATGACCTTCGAGGCGGATGTGGGCGGTGGGATTGGCTACGAGGTAGCTGCTGTGCGCCTTGAGGATGGCGGTGTACTCCGGCTTGACGTCGAAACTGTCGAAGTCGAAGTAGATCACGCGATTTTCCTGGCTCGCGTTCGGGCCGCCCAGGGCGCCGCCGGCCGCGCCATTCATGCTGCCGCCCTGGCCCAGGCTGCCGTCGCCGGCGCCGGTGGATGCTGCGCCGCCGTTGACGGCGGTCCCGGCGGATTCGCCGGTGGTTGATTTGGACGACGGCGTGCAGGCGGCCACCAACGCAACCGCCAGCAGGACCGCCAGCACCTTCAAACTAGACATGCACGTATGCTCCTGAAAATGAGTTCAATTTGGTGAAAACGGAGACCACACCGGTTCCCGTACGTCGCCGTCCACTGCCGAGATGCGCTGCTTGATGCGGCCATCCACGCTGACCGTGGCCAACACGCCCCGCGGACCTTCGCGGGTTGCGTAAATCAGCATTTCTCCATTGGGTGCAAAACTCGGTGATTCGTCGAGCCGGCCGTCCGTGAGGATCTGCAGGGTGGATCGCGCCAGATCGAACAGGCCAATTCTATAGTTGCCGCGATCGTTATGCACTACGGCCAACTGCTTGCCGTCCGGGGAAATCCGCGGGCGTGCATTGTAGTTGCCCTCGAAGGTCACGCGCTGCAGCTTGCCGCCGGTGGCCGGGATCCGGTAGACCTGCGGGCCACCGGTGGCATCCGAGGTGAAATAGATCTGCTGGCCGTCGGCCGACCAGACAGGCTCGGTATCGATGGCCGGCCCGGTGGTGAGCCGGGTCAGCACCTGCGGCGCGATGTCCAGCGTGTAGATATCGAGGTTGCCATTCTCCCGCGACAGCGCCAGCGCCAGGTGCCGGCCATCGGGGGCGAACGACGGCGCGCCGTTCACGCCGGGCCGGGCCGAAACCCGCTGCCGCGTGCCGGAACGCAGGTCCTGCACATAGATTTCCGAACGGTGCGCCTCGAAGGAGACATAGGCAAGCTTCCGGCCGTCCGGCGACCAGGCCGGCGACATCAACGGCGACGACGACTGCACCACGACCTGCGGATTCTCGCCATCGGCATCCGCGACGATCAGCCGGTAGGTCGTCTTGCCAACCACCCGGCCGGGCGGTCGCGTCACGGCGATGTAGGCAATCCGCGTCGAGAAGATGCCCCGGATGCCGGTGAGCTTCTCGTAGATGATGTCCGCGGCCCGGTGGCTCGCGAGGCGGAAGTCCGCCGTGGTCGCCGGCTGGCGGTAGCCAAGCAGCTGCTGGCCGCGCAGCACGTCGAACACCTGGAACTGCAGGTCGTATTGCCCGGCGCCGGTGGGCAGCACCTGGCCGATGACCAGAATATCGGTGCGCTGGATCCGCCAGCTGCCGAAATCCACGTCGGCGCCCGTGGTCGGGCGCTGCAGCATGTCCTTGCGGTCCAGGGGCAGGTAGCGCCCGGAACGCGCGAGGTCCGCGGCAATGATGGCCGCGGCGTCGAGCGGCGGCGGCGTGCCGGTTCCCTGCCAGCCGAACGGCACGACGGCGATCGGGATGGCCTTGTCCGTGCCCTGCGTGATCTGGATCTGCAGCTCGGCCCTGGCCGGGGCCGTGGCGAACAGGACCACGAGGGCAGCGAGCAATGCGGGGAGTACGGCGGATTTGTGCATCATCGATTGATTCCTGAACGGCAC
>CAZMVP010000036.1:11651-13589 GCA_964569355.1 uncultured Chromatiaceae bacterium
GAAGGAGCATCAAGGCCGCTATTGTTCGGGTTTGAACGTAAAGAGCAAGTTGCGTTCGAAGAGCGAGGGATCGTCCGGCAACGGCAGCGGCGAGGCGCGCAGCACGGCGGTCTCGATCGAAAGCCGCACCGCCTCGTCGCCATTGCACCGCCCGATCTGCACGCCGGCCACCTGGCCACCGGGAAGCTGCCTGACCTGGACTTCGCAGTCGAGGCCGGGCCGGGCACTCGGCGGCCTGGTCCAGTTGCGCTCCACGCGCTGGCGGATCAGCGCCACGTAGGCGTCCAGCGCGCCGGAGGCCTGCGCGGCATGCAGGTCCTCCTCGGCTGCCAGCTGGCGCGCCATGTCCCGTTGCGCGGCCTGGGCCGCCGCCTTGGCCTTCCGCTCGGCGGCCGCGCGTGCGTCGGCTTTCTCCTTCTCGCGCCTGGCCTCTTCGGCCTTGAGCTTTTCGGCCTTCAGTTTTTCGGCCTTGGCCTTCTCCTCGCGCACCTTCTCGGCTTTGGCCTGGTCCGCCTTGGCCTTCTCGGCCTTGGCCTGCTCTGCCTTGAGCTGGTCAGCGCGGGCCTTCTCCGCTGCCTTCTCGGCCTTCACCTGCTCTGCCCTGGCCTGTTCCGCCTTCGCCTTTTCGGCTGCGGCCCTTTCCTGCGCTGCCTCGGCGGCAGCCTGCTGTTCCCGGATCGCGCTGTCATCCACGGGGGCCGGCTCAACGGGTGGCGGTATCGGCTTTTCTGGCGCCTTGGGCGCCGGCTTTTCTGGCGCCTTGGGTGCCGCCTTTTCCGGTGCCTTGGGCGCCGGCCGCGACAGGGCGTCCCGGTCAACGACCGTGGCCTTGATCGCCAGCGACGTCACCGGTGGCGTGCGATGGAGCACGATGCCCGCCGTGAGCGCCAGCGCAATCAGCAGGCCATGGCCAAACAACGACCACAGCAACGCCCTGTCGGGACGCGCAGCACCGGCGGACGTCCTGGCGGTGAGCATGGCTTCAGCCCGGCGGGCGGCGTACCGTCGGGGGATCCGTCAGGAAGCCGACGTTGGCCGCCCCGGCCTGCTGCAGCAGGACCATCGCGCGCACGACGGTGCCGTAATCCACGCGCTGGTCCGCGTTGACCAGCACCGGTGTCGCGGGATTCCGCCGCAGGACCGCCGAGACGAGCGTCACGACCTTGTCGTCGCTGATCGGCGCGCGCTTGTCGTCGCCGACGCTCAGGAACAACTCGCCGGCCGCGTTGATCGACAGCACCAGCGGCTCCCGGTCCGCTGGCGTCGTGATCGGATCAGCCGCGGCCTTCGGCAGCTCGACATCGATGCCCTGGGTCAGCAAGGGCGCGGTGACCATGAAGATCACCAGCAGGACCAGCATCACGTCGATGTAGGGCACGACGTTGATCTCGCCCATCAGTCGCCGATGTCGTTGCTTGCGCACGGGGGTCAGCCGGCGTTGGCGGCGGGCTGGACGCGGGCCTGCTGGCCCTGGTGCGCCCGCGCATGCGCGTGCCGCTGCAGAACGCTGAAGAATTCCTCGCTGAAGCTGTCGTAGCGAACCTCGAGGCGGGTCACCTTGTCGGCATAGCGGTTGTAGGCCACCACGGCGGGGATGGCCGCGAACAGGCCCATGGCGGTGGCCACGAGGGCCTCGGAAATGCCGGGCGCCACTGCGGCCAGCGTCGCGGACTGCACGTTGCCGAGGCCCTGGAAGGAATTCATGATGCCCCACACCGTACCGAACAGGCCGACATACGGACTTGTCGAGCCGATCGTGGCCAGCGTCGACAGGCTCTCCTCCAGGCGGTCCATCTCCCGCATCTGCGCCACGTGCATGGCGCGCCGGACGCCCTCCAGCATCTGTTCGGCCGTCATGTCCGGCTGCTCGCGAAGCCGGCGGAACTCGCGGAAGCCGGCTTCGAACAGCCCCGCCATGTCGGCCGGCGGCTGGCCGTC
>CAZMVP010000037.1:0-7655 GCA_964569355.1 uncultured Chromatiaceae bacterium
GGATCCAGCCGGACCGCATCGCGCACTGGATGAACCTCGGCACGGCGCTCCGCCGCCTCCGTCGCTACGACGAGGCCCTGCTGGCCTATGCACAAGCCGGCGCCCTCGGCGAGCGCTCGGCCAGCTTCTATTTCAACGTCGGGCTGCTGCACCAGGATCGCGGGGACTACGACTCGGCGCGACGGCTGCTGGGTGACGCAATGCAGGCCGCTCCGGCGGACCCGGAGATCTGCTGCCAATATGCCCAGTGCTGTTACGAGTCGTTGCGGATCGAGGAAGCTGTCGCCGCACTCACCGGCTGGGAGCAGTGGCCGGCGGTCGACAGTGAACGACTGGCGACGATTGCCTTGCTGCTGCTGAACCTCGGCGAAGGTGCGGCATCGGCGCAGGCGGCCGCCCGGGCAGCCGCCGATCCGGCCTTGTCGCCCGGCGCCCTGCTCCGCCTCGCGCAGATCGAGGAGCGCAGCAACCGGGTCGAGGCAGCCCGTGCCAGCCTGCAACAGCTGGAGGCGATGTCGGACCAGGGCTCTGTACCTGAGGAGGATCTTGCCTTGCTGAAAGCCCAGATCGCATTCCGCGAAGGCCGACATGAAGCGGCCCGGCAAGGCTTTACCGAACTCGTCGCCGGCTGCACCGAGCCCCACCACCGACATCTCTACCTGTTTCCGCTGGCGAAGACCCTGGATGCGCTCAAGCGCCACGACGAAGCCCATGCCCGCCTGACGCAGGCCCACGAAGCCCAGATGCTGCACCTCGCCCGCAGCAATCCGGAAGCGGCCCGCCTCAAGGAGGTGCCACTCGTGATCACGCGCCATGGCTGCAACCCCGGCGACGTCGCGCAATGGAAGGTGACAGCCACGCCACCGATGGCCGAGTCACCGGTGTTCATCGTGGCCTTTCCCCGCTCCGGCACCACGCTCCTCGAACAAATGCTCGATGCCCATCCGCAGCTCGTGACGATGGACGAACAGCCGTTCCTGCAGTACGCGATCGACCGGATCATGGAGCATGGCGTCGACTATCCCGCAGGGCTTGCCAGGCTGACCCCAGGGCAACTGGACGATGCGCGGAACCACTACTGGTCGCTTACCCGGCGCAAGGTACGGCTTGAACCGGGTGAGCGCCTGATCGACAAGAACCCGCTGAACCTGCTGCGACTGCCGGCCATCCGGCGACTGTTCCCGCAGGCCCGGATCGTGCTGGCGATCCGCCATCCCTGCGACGTGATCCTGAGTTGCTTCATGCAGCACTTCCGCGCACCCGAGTTCGCACTGCTGTGCCGGGACCTGCCCACCCTTGCAAGGGGGTTTCGCCGCTCCTTCGACTTCTGGTATCAGGAGGCCGGTCTGCTTGAACCCTCGGTGCTCGAGATCCGTTATGAGGACTTCGTCGCCGACTTTGAGGCTCGGGCGCGGCAGATCACGGCGTTTCTCGATCTGCCCTGGGATCCGGCGCAGGCGAAGCCCGCGGAGCATGCCCGTGTCCGCGGCTATATCAGTACGCCGAGTTATGCGCAGGTGATCGAACCGGTCAACCAGCGGGCTGTTGGCCGGTGGCGGCCCTATGCACCGTACTTCGACGAGGCCCTCGGGATCCTGAAACCCTGGCTCGACCGCTGGGGCTACGTGGGCTGAACGCCGCTAGAACAGCAGGTAGGTGGAGAGGATGTACTTCGCCGTCGAGCGTGGCGCGAGCCCCGCATGCTGGAACATCCAGTAGGGCGGGAAGATCACCAGCCGACCCGCCCGCGGCGTTACTTTGAGGCCCAGCTGCGGGAAGTCCGTTTCCCCGCCTTCCTCGACATCGTTCAGGTACCAGAGGAACACGAGATAGCGGTTCGCGACTTCATTGATCGAATCGAAGTGGATCTGGAAGCCTTCGTCGCCGCCTGGCCGATAGCGCTTCAGGATCAGGTCGGCCGTCCGCGGGGAATCCGGCACGGCAATGGGAACCAGTCCGATTTCGGCGTTGTACCGGGCCAGCGCCAGCGAGATCCGCTGGCGGAAGAAGCCCTGCAGGCTGGGTTCCGACAGCTTCGTGACATTGATCTCGGTCCAGGCCGAGTCTTCCAGGCCACGCCTTTCGGTCCGTCCGTTCACTTGGTGAAATCGTGACAGGCCGTTGAACGAATCGATCATCCGCGCGCAGAGATCGGCGGGCAGGTCCGCGTCGTAGTGCCGGATGAAATGGCGAAGATCCACGCTGCTATCATAGACTCGCCCGGCGGGAATCTGTCTTCCGGGAATGCCAGGGGCCACGGCTTTCAGGATCATCCGGTGACCAGGACCGTTGAGGAAGCACAATGGCTGCTCCGCGCTGGCCGCATCGAGGAAGCGGAGCAGGTCTTCACGCGCGTGCTGGCTGAATCCCCGTTCGACCTGCAGGCCCTCAACATCGTGGCGCTGGCAGCCATCCGGCTCGGCCACTTCCATCGTGCACGGGACCTGCTGAAGCGTGCGGTGGCCGTGGCCCCGGACCATGCCGCGAGCCACCACCACCTGGGGCGTGCCGAAGAACTGATCGGTGACCTGGAGCAGGCCCGGAGCTGCTATCACCGTGCGACCACGCTGAGTGCCGAGCTGCCGGCTGCGCGGCTGCATCTCGCGGCCGTGCTCGAGAAACTCGGGCAGGGCCACGCGGCCCTCATCCAATATGTCCGGGTAATGGGCGACCAGCAGCGGCACGGCAGATGGCTCGACGCCGCCACCACGCCACCGGCCCTGGAACCGCTGGTTGCCCATGCGGCGCAGGTGGTCCGGAACGGCAGCCGGGCGTTCTATTTCAGCCTGCTTGAGCCGCTCGCGGCGGAATTCGGCCGCAGCGCACTCGGTCGCGTCGAGCAGATGCTGCGGATCTACCTGCACGAGGAGCCACCAGCCTACATCGACGACCGCCAGCAGCCGACCTTCCTGTACTTCCCGGACCTGCCGACCACCCCCTATTTCGACTGCGGGCTCTTTCCCGGGCTCGAGGCCATCGAGGCGCAGGCGCCGGCCATCCTGGCCGAGTTGCAGGGGCTCCTCGGGAGCAACGGCGGCAGCAATGAAGTGGTGTTCACGTCGGCCGAATTGGCGGCGCAGAACCTCCGCAGCCACCGCGGGGAGCCGGGCTGGACGGGATACTACTTCTACCGCCATGGGGAGCGGCGCGATACGAATTGCGCCGCCTGCCCCGTCACGAGCGCGGCACTCGAGCAACTGCCGCTCTGTCGCGTGGAGGCGCACGGGCCCGAAGTGCTGTTCTCGGTGTTCACGCCGGGCACCCACCTGCTGCCGCACCGGGGCGTGACGAACACGCGCGTGGTCGGCCACCTGCCGCTGATCGTTCCACCGGACTGCGCGCTCAATGTCAGCGGGGAGGTGCATGCATGGCGGCAAGGCCGCGCCGTGGTCTTCGACGACACCTACGAGCACGAGGCCTGGAACCGCAGCGCGGAAACCCGCGTGGTACTGATCTTCGACCTGTGGAATCCGCATCTGGCGGACGTCGAGCGGGCGGCTGTCGCAAAGCTCGTCCATGCCATCGGCGAGTTCCGCCACGCAGTGGAAGCCGCCTGAATCCATGCGGCTGCCCCACGCCTTCTACCGGTTGCCCGTCCGTTTCGATGTCGACCAGCTGGTAGCGGAGATCCGGCGGATGCCCGCCGACGCCTGGGCGCCGCATCCGAATGACATCCCCGGCAACAGCTCGGTGCGCTTGATCAGCGCCGATGGCGGCGAGAACGATGACGTCGCCGGCCACATGCAAGCCACCCGCCATCTGCAGGCCTCGCCGTACCTGCGGCAGGTCCTGGCGAGCTTCGGCGTGGTCTGGAGCCGATCGCGGCTGATGCGCCTCGCGCCCGGCATGGACGTGCCCGACCATGCCGACATCAACCACCACTGGTTCACGCGGGTGCGGGTGCATATCCCGGTCCTGACGCGACCCGAGGTCCGGTTCCACTGCGGCGGCGAGCAGGTCCACATGGCGGCTGGCGAAGCCTGGATCTTCGACAGCTGGCGGCCGCATCGCGTGGAAAACCCGACTGCCGATGAGCGGATCCACCTGGTTGCCGATACCTCGGGCAGTGCGCCGTTCTGGCGGCTCGTCGCCCAGGCCACGCAGTTGCCGGCGCAGTGGTACCAGCATCGCTTTGATCCGGCCATCGATGCCCGGCCGATGACGGAACACGACACGACGCTGCCGGTGATGCCGGCGGCGGAAGTTGACCTGCTGGTGCTTGACCTGTCTTCCGAACTTGTTCCGGCCGCTGCCCGCGATGAACCCGCCGGCGGTTCACCGGCGGACGCGGTGTTGCGTTACCGCCTGCTGCTCGAGGAGTTCCGCCATGACTGGCGGCAGTTGTGCGCACTGCACGGCATTGCCGGCGATGGCCGTGCGGATTTCGAGCGAGCCCTCGAGGCGCTGCGCGAGGGCTCCCGGCAGCTGGCCGCCGATCTTGTCATGCGCAGCAACGGGGTCGAGGTCCACCGGGTGCTGGAGGCCCGCGTGCTGCGGCATCTGTTGCCGGCGTCAACGTCGTCTCGGGCGTCGTCACCGACCGTGGCGCAAGCATCGCCCGCCGATCCGCTACTGCAGTCGCCGGTATTCATCGTCTCGGCGCCACGTGCGGGCAGCACGTTGCTGTTCGAAACACTGGCGGCACATGGCGCCTTCGCCACGCTCGGCGGCGAGGCCCATTGGCTGGTCGAAGGCCAACCGGGACTCGTGCCGGGCGCACCGGGAATCGACTCCAATCGCCTGACCGCCGCAAACCTCGATCCGGAGATCGCGGCAACACTCCGCCGGCAGATCCTTGCGCGGCTCCAGGACTCGACCGGTCAACCGGTGCAGGGCACCGATGCAGATCGCCGCCTGCGCTTCCTCGAGAAGACGCCGAAGAATGCGCTGCGGATCCCGTTCTTCCGGGCCCTGTTCCCGGATGCCCGCTTCATCTACCTGTGGCGCGACCCGCGCGAAAACATCAGCAGCATGATCGATGCCTGGCGGTCGGGCACTTTCATCACCTATCCGTCGTTGCCGGGCTGGGACGGTCCCTGGTCGATGCTGCTGCCGCCGGGGTGGCAGCAGCAACGCGGGCGCCCGGTGGAGGAAGTCGCGGCCTGGCAGTGGGATATCACCAACCGGTGCATCTGCGATGATCTCGCCGCCCTGCCCCGCGACCACTGGACGGTGGTCCGCTACGATGAGTTGCTGTCCTCCACCGCCAGCACCGTGGAACGCCTCTGTACCTTCCTGGGACTCACCGTGGATACCGGCCTCGCCGCCCGGCTGGCCAAGCCGCTGCCGCTGTCCCGCTATACCCGCACGCCACCCGTACCGGACAAATGGCAAGCCCAGGCCGAGCTGATCGGGCGGATCCTGCCGGGAGTCAACGCAACCTGGCAACGACTCCAGGCACTGGAAGCTCAACCCTCGAACGCATAATCATGTTGCGCAATCACGGCGGCTTCGCGCAGGCCGACGAGATCACGCAGAGCCGGGTTGTAGTAGCTGGCATAAGGCCCATGGGCGGAGGCATTGCGCGCAGGTGCCTGCAGGATGTCATCGCGGCACTCGGCACTGATCGGCTGGCCGGCCACCTCGAACAGGCGCAACAGCTCCCCCGGCAGGTCCTCCATGCGCCCGACATGCAGCGGTGCGCTGGCACTGTCGCCCGGATCCGCGGCGCCGTACATGTAGTCGTGGAGGAAGGAGTAGAAGCCGGCACTGTTGCCGCGGATTCGGGCCAGCGCGAAGCCCGGCAGGTTCAGGCCACGCGTGCCGTATTCACGCGGCAACTGGCCGACGACGCGCGCGAGCATTGCCTCATTCCGGCCAAGTTCGACGAGGTTGCCGATCGTGCCGTTGAAATCCAGCCGGCCGTCGTCGCTCACCACGCGGAACAAGGCATTCGGCTGCGGGCGTTGGCGCTGGAACGCATACCACGACACGTAGTAGCTCCAGGGATTCCGCACGAGTCCCAGGATCGGCAATCCGGCACTGGAGGGCGGGATCATCGACCGTGGCAGGTGGTAGCCGATCTCCTGCGCGTCCGGGAAGTGGCGCCGCAGGCAGTGGTTGACGAAGCTGCCACCGGACTTGTGCAGGTGGAGGAAAACCAGCCGGCCGGTCACGATCATGCCGGCAAACCGGACAACCGCTGTGCCACCTCCGGCAGATCGCGGCCCAGCGAACGCTCCCCCGCGGCCACGAGCGCGAGCAACGCCGTCGTCGGGATGAAATCGCAGATCAGATGGGTGCGGGCACGGCTGGCGTCGGCATTCCAGACGCCGTGCGGCGCGCCATTGTGCAGGACCCAGACTTCACCGGCTGCCATCCGGTAACTCAATCCGGCACACCACATGTGGACAGCGGGATGGGTCGTGACCGGCACATGGATCCGCAGGGTCTTGGAAAAATACGGTGCGCGGTCGATATGCGTCGCCACCACCTGGCCTGCCGGCAGCCGCGCCAGCAGGCAGCGCTGCGCCGGAGCGCCCAGCATGGCCAGCACCTCGCGCGCATAGGGCAATCTTTCGAGGACGGGCCGATCCTCGATCGGCAACGGTCCCTCCGCGGGTGCGTGGCCGCGCAGGAACAAGGCCTCCGCGGCCCGATGCACGCCCACGCGTCCACCGGTGGTTCCCCAGGGTGCCTGTCCCAAGGCGTCGATCTCGGCCGCGAGGCGTGCGGCATCCACGTCGAGCGGCAGGCGGACGCAGCCCCCGAGCAGATGGTCCTTGTCCAACACGGGGCTACCCGGCAGGTCCAGCATTCGGCGAGTATACCTGCGTGAATACCGTCGACCCCGCACGCGCCGTCCCGGCAGAAGGGCTCCCGGCACCTTCACCGTGGGTCCGGCGCCATGGCGCGCTGGTCCCTGCCGGGGGCCTCGTGCTGGACCTTGCCTGCGGCAGCGGCCGGCATGCGCGCTTCTTCGCCGGTCGCGGGCATCCGGTGGTGGCAGTCGATCGGGATACCAGCCGGGTCGAGGACCTGCGAGGCTTGCCGGGAGTCACGGTCCTCACGGCCGACTTGGAGACCGGCGACTGGCCGTTCGCGCCCGGCAGCATGGCGGCCATCGTGATCACCAATTACCTGCACCGACCGCACCTGGTGCGCCTGGCGGAGACGCTGGCACCACGGGGCGTTGTCATCATCGAGACCTTCGCCGCGGGCAATGAGCACTTCGGCAAGCCCCGCAATCCAGACCATCTGCTCGCCCCCGGCGAGCTGCTGCAGGCACTCGGGCACGAGCTGCAGGTGGTGGCCTACGAACACGGCGTGGAAGAACAGCCGCGGCCGGCGGTGCGGCAGCGGATCGTTGCGGTGAAGGCGACGGAACCCGTGCCGCTGCCGCGGTAACTGCGGCCTGCGTCGTCAGTCGACTGGCATCAGTCGGCCGGCATCAATCAACCAGCATCAATCGACAAGGCGTGTGCGCCGACGGCGGCCACCCAATCCGGTGGACAGCGGCGATGGCCGGGGCGCCTGGGCGATGAGCTGGGCGGCGGGCTGGTCGGCGGCCAGGACCGGCAGCTCGGCAAGCAACCGCGGCTCGCCCACCAGGTAGCCCTGTGCCCAGGTGATGCCGAGTTTGCCGAGCAGGTCGAGGGTGGCCTGGTCCTGCACGAACTCGGCGACGGTCTCGAGTTCCATCACGCGGGCCACCT
>CAZMVP010000037.1:7755-10924 GCA_964569355.1 uncultured Chromatiaceae bacterium
GCCTGGTCCTGCACGAACTCGGCGACGGTCTCGAGTTCCATCACGCGGGCCACCTCGGCGATGGCCGCCACCACGGATTGCGACACCGCGTTGGTCGGCAGGTCGCGCACGAAGCTGCCGTCGATCTTCACGGTATTCACCGGGAAGAGCTTCAGGTAGGCAAACGAGCTCAGCCCGGTCCCGAAATCGTCGATCGAAAAGCGGCAACCGCTCCGTCGCAGGGTATGCATGAAGTTCTGGGCTCGCTGCAGGTTCGCGATGGCCACGGTCTCGGTGATCTCGAAGCAGATCTGCGACGGCGGCACCCGGCTGCGCGCCAGCTGCTCCTGCACGAAAGGCAGGAAGGACTCGCTGCCCAGGCTCTGGCCCGACAGGTTGATGGCAAACCGCGTCCCGAGCACGCCGAGCGACACGGCGCTGCGGCCGAGGACCGTGAGCGTGTTGGCCACGACCCAGCGGTCCAGCTCCTCCATCAACTGGTAGCGCTCGGCGGCCGACAGGAACTCGCTGGGCGAAATATGGCTGTCGTCATCATCGAGCAGCCGTACCAGTACCTCGTGGTAGCCGGGAAGATCGGTCCCCGCTTTCACCGGAACGATCGGCTGGCCGAGCAAGGCCAGGCGACCGAGTTCGATCGCATTGCGGATGTAGCCGACCAGGTGGATGTCATCGAAGCGCTGGATGATCGAGACATCGGCGGCCTGGTACACCTCGACGCGGCCACGGCCGCGGTCCTTGGCTGCATCGCAGGCCACCTGCGCAGTGGCCATCGGCCCCCGCTCCGTGCTGAGTGCGCCCTGGTCGGCGATGGTGCCGATGCCGATGCTGACCGAGGCGCGGTAACTGCGGTCGCCCTGGCCGAATTCCAGCAGGCGGAACCGCGCGGCGATCCGCTCGCCGAGCTGGGTGGCCGTGTCCAGGTCACCTGCGGACAGCAGCGCCGCAAAGCGATCGCCGCCAACCCGGGTCACCCGGTGGCCGGCGAGCTCGCTGCGCAGGATGTTCGCAAAGCCGGCCAGCACCCGGTCGCCGGTGTCACGTCCCAAGGTGTCGTTGGCGACATCCAGCCGGTCGATGTCGAAGTACATCACCGTTGCCGGCGGTTCATCGGCGGCCGCGGCCTGCCCGGCACTGGTGGCAAGCTGACCCTCGAACACGGGCCAGGCCGGCAGCCCGGTCAGGCGGTCGTAGGCATGGTCCAGCACCGTGCCGATGTGGGCGGCAACGAAACGGCCGACGCGCACCCGCCGGCGGCCGCTGAACTCGGGGTCATGCCAGCCCGACAGCAGCAGGATGCCGGCCGGCAGGTCACCGGCGCCGCGGATGATCGACACGCTGGAATCCGGATCTTCGACGGACCCGGTCTTGCACGCGGCACGGTAGAGCTGATCCAGCACGGTCTTCACGACAGCCTCGCCGTGGACCAGCACGATATCCTTGTCCGGCACGAGGACCGCCGCGGTCCGTACCTGCAGCAGCTTCTGGCAGAGTTTCAGGATCTGGTGCAACGTGGCATCGCAGTCCCGCGAGCCATCGACCGTCTTCTCGACTTCATGCAGCAGGCGTTCCTCGGTGGCCTGGACCTCCAGCTTCCGATAGCCCTCGACGAGGCGCACGCGCAGGCGGAGCTCGCGTTCAAGCGTGCGGACCGCGGGCTGGAGCGCAGCGGCACAGTCATCGGCGGTCAGCGTTGCGCGGTCAGTGTCCACCAGGGCCACCAGCACGCCGAGGATCCGGGACTTCTCGTTGCGCAACGGCAGCAGGTAGGCCACGGCGCCCTCGATCGCCACTCGGGCCGCCACGGCGTCGTCGTCCTCGCGGATGGCGTCGAGCGCCGCATCGAATGCGGCATCGAAGACAACCGGCGGCTCGGGCGCTTCGCGCCAAAGGACGCTCCGGTCGCGACCGTGGCAGCTGACGCCACGCAGGCCGGGCAACAGCGCGCGCAGCAGCGCGGTATAGTCGCTGTGGACCTGCCCCTTGTCGCTGTTCGTGCGCGCCTCGGCCACGCTATCCACCACATCCGTTAAAGCGCTGAAAGTGTGGTGGTTTTCCCGGGTTGCGTGCGTGACCGCGCTCGCAGAAACTGCAGCAGGGCAGCATGGGTCCGGCACCGGCAGCACGCGGCCGCCTGCCTTATACTGGCCGGCAATGAACACAGCAACCGAAATCCCCGCTTTCACCCCGGCCGTCGAGCAGGAAACCCGGCATCTCTACGAACGGGTCCGCCATGTGATCCCCGAGGTCGAATGGCCGGTCCATGCCTCGCTCATCTCGGCCATCAATCGCCTGAAGGCCGAGCGCGAAGCCATCATCCTCGTGCACAACTACATGCGTCCGGAAATCTTCCACGGCGTGTCTGATTTCAGCGGTGACTCGCTCGGGCTGGCGCAATTCGGCGAGCGCACGCCGGCGAAGACGATCGTCATGTGCGGTGTGCATTTCATGGCCGAGACCGCCAAGATCCTGAGCCCCGGGAAAACGGTGTTGCTGCCCGACGCCGAGGCCGGTTGCTCGCTCGCCTCGTCGATCACGGCCGCCGACGTGCGGCGGCTCCGCCAGCAGCATCCCGGCGTGCCGGTGGTCACCTACGTGAACACCTCGGCCGAGGTCAAGGCCGAGTCGGACGTCTGTTGCACGTCGGCCAATGCGGTGCAGGTCGTGGAATCCCTCGGCGCCGACGAGGTGATCTTCATCCCCGACCAGTTCCTCGGCAAATACGTGGCCTCCAGGACCAGGGTGAAGCTGATCCTGTGGAACGGCGTCTGCGAGGTCCACGAACGATTCTCCGGCGCCGAGTTGCGCGACTTCCGCGAGATGCACCCGGGCATCCACGTGATGGCGCACCCGGAATGCCCGCCGGACGTGCTGGCCGAGGCCGACTACGTCGGTTCGACGTCGGCGATGATCAAGCACGTGGGCGAGGCCCGGCCAGACAAGGTGGCGATGATCACCGAGTGTTCCATGGCCAGCAACGTCGCCGTTGAGTATCCCGAGGTGCAGTTCATCCAGCCCTGCAACCTGTGTCCCCACATGCAGCGCATCACGTTGCCGAAGATCCTTGCCGCGCTCGAGAACATGCAGCCGCAGGTCGAGGTTCCCGACGAGGTCGGCGTGCGGGCCCGCCGGTCGCTCGAGCGCATGCTGGCAGTCGGCCGCGGCGCTGGCC
>CAZMVP010000037.1:11024-13548 GCA_964569355.1 uncultured Chromatiaceae bacterium
TCCGCGGAGTTCGACGTGCTCGTCCTCGGCGGCGGCCTGGGCGGCTTTTCCACGGCCCTGCGCCTGGCTGACGCCGGGGTTTCCGTGGGGCTCCTGCGCAAGCGGCCCTCCACCGAGAGCTCCAGTGCCTGGGCCCAGGGTGGCATCGCTGCAGCGATCGCGGCCGGTGATTCGCCCGAACAACACGCTGCGGACACGCAGGTCGCGGGCGCCGGCCTGTGCAACCCCGCCACCGTGCAGATGGTGACCCGGGGTGCGCCGGACGCGATCCGCTGGCTGCAGGGCGAAGGCGTGGAATTCACGCGGGAATCCACCGACCTGCACCTGACTCGCGAGGGCGGCCATTCGTTGAGGCGGGTGGTCCATGCCGACGATGCGACCGGCCGCGCGGTGATCAAGGGTCTCGAAGCCAGGGTCAACGAGCATTCCCGGATCCGCGTGCTCGATGACCGCATCGCGATCGACTTGATCACGAGCCAGAAGCAGAGGATCCCCGGGCCAAACCGCTGCGTCGGCGTCTATGCCCTGAACCGCGGCACCGGCCTCGTCGAGACCATCGCCGCCAGGATCACCGTGCTGGCCACCGGGGGCGCTTCGAAGGTCTACCTGTACACCACCAATCCCGACACTTCCACCGGCGATGGCATCGCGATGGCCTGGCGGGCGGGCTGCCGGGTCGCCAACCTCGAGTTCGTGCAGTTCCACCCGACCTGCCTGTTCCATCCATTGGCCCGCTCCGAGCTGATGACGGAGGCCATTCGCGGCGAAGGCGGCGTGTTGCGCCTCCCCGATGGCACGCGATTCATGGAGGCCTATGATCCGCGGGCCGAGCTGGCGCCCCGCGACATCGTCGCGCGTGCGATCGATGCCGAGATGAAGCGTGGCGGCCATGACTGCGTCTACCTGGACATCAGCCACAAGCCGGCTGCCGAAATATTGAAGCACTTTCCGAACATCGCACAGGAACTGCTGAAGTTCGGCATCGACATGACCAGACAGCCGATTCCCGTGGTGCCGGCCGCACACTACAGCTGCGGTGGCGTCGTCACGGACCTCGATGCCGCCACCGACCTCGCGAACCTGTATGCCGTCGGCGAATGCACCTTCACGGGCCTCCATGGCGCCAACCGGCTGGCCAGCAACTCGTTGCTCGAGTGCCTGGTGTTCGGCGCGGCCGCGGCGCGCAGCATCCTTTCCCGGCTTGGCAAGGCGCCACCCGTGGTGAGCCAGTTGACGCCATGGGACGAAAGCCGGGTCACCGACCCGGACGAGCTGGTCATCGTGTCGCACAACTGGGAGGAGCTGCGACGCTGCATGTGGAACTACGTCGGCATCGTGCGCACCAACAAGCGGCTGGAGCGGGCCCGGCACCGGGTGGACCTGCTGCGGGACGAAATCGCCGAGTTCTACGGCAATTTCCGGGTGACGAACGACCTGATCGAATTGCGCAACCTGGCGCTGGTCGCCCACCTCACGATCCTCTGCGCCCAGGCCCGCCAGGAGAGCCGCGGCCTGCACTGGAACCGGGATTACCCCGTCGCGCTGCCGGATGGCGAGGCCCGCAACACCGTGCTGATCCCGGGCGCCGTCGACGGCAGGTGGACCTGAGGCGGGGTATCCTGTGACCGCAGTGGCGGGCCATCGGGGCCTGCCATGCTGGAGTGGCTGGCCATGGCGGTGCGACGTTCGGACCTGACCCGGATCGACGAGGAACTCGGCGAGTGGATCGACTCGATCGAGTCCGTCCTCGAGAACGAAGGCCCGGAACGGGCCAAGGCGCTGTTCCGCGCCGTGCGCGACTACCTGACCGATGCCCATGTCATCGTCGAGGACGCCACGCTCAACACGCCCTACCGGAACACGATTCCGCTCGAGCAGCAGCCCGCCTACCCCGGCGACATCGGCATCGAGCGCAGCATCGAGAACATCAACCGCTGGAATGCGATGGCCATGGTGCTGCGTGGCTATGACAGTGGCGCCGGCGTTGGCGGACACATCGGCACCTACGCCTCCAGCGCCACGATGCTCGAAGTCGGGCTGAACCATTTCTTCCGCAACAAGGGCCCCGACTACGGCGGCGATCTCGTCAGCATCCAGCCGCACAGCTCGCCCGGGATCTATGCCCGCGCCTTCCTGGAAGGACGCCTGTCGGAAGCGCAGCTCGGGAACTTCCGCCGCGAGCTCAAGCCCGAAGGCGGGCTGTCCTCCTATCCGCACCCGCACAACATGCCGGATTTCTGGCCGTCGCCCAGCGGGTCGATGGGCCTGTCCACGCCAAGCTGCATCTACCAGGCACGCTTTGCCAAGTACCTGGAAAACCGGGGCCTGAAGCCCCGCAACGGCGGCAAGGTCTGGAACTTCATCGGCGACGGCGAAGCGGACGAGCCGGAGGTTCTCGGCACGATCAACATCGCGGCGCGCGAGCAGCTCGACAACCTGATCATGGTGGTCAACTGCAACCTGCAGCGGCTCGACGGTCCGGTGCGCGGCAACGGCAAGATCATCCAGGAGCTCGAACGCAACT
>CAZMVP010000038.1:0-12948 GCA_964569355.1 uncultured Chromatiaceae bacterium
CTCAGGGTCCAACGACCTTGTCGATCACGATCCGGACGACGCCAGCGGCGCCGTTCCGCTCCCACCGGGCCTCGCCGTAGACATCGCCGGGTTGCGCCATCGGGTCGCCGCCCTTGGCTACCCGCGCCACCAGCATCGCGGACTTGACGGCCGCCATCGAGCGACCGGGCATCATGACGTCTGCATCGTTGATCTGCAGCGACAACGGCAGCTCCCCGGCCGTGCGGCGGATCACCGCGAGCGGCGGTCCGCCGGCACCGGCATCCCGCACGAACACGAACAAGGGCGCCGTGGCCGGGATCCTGGCACGCACGCTGTCTGCCACGGAGATCTGCACGGCGATGCCGCCGGCTGCAGGACCGCCTCCGGCATCCGGCCGGTCGGTGCTGACCCGGTCGAGATCGGCCAGCTGCCGTTCAATGATCTCGCGCACGCGCTCGGGCGGCGACATCTTCAGCAACTCGCGCCAGCGCGTGGCGGCGGTGGCCGGATCCCCGCGAGCCATGCTCACGAGGCCGCCGTACCACAGTGCCTTTGGGTTCTGTGGCTCTTCGGCCAGCACGGTTTCGAACTCATCGCCAACGGGACCGGTCAGGACCCCGGGATCCACCATGAAGCGCGACTCCGCAACCCCCAGCCGGGCAGCTGCATTGCGCCCGCCTGACAGGTCCAGTGCGCGCTGGTAGGCAGCCTCGGCCTCCGTGGCGCGATCGAGGCTCAGATAGGTACTGCCGAGCAGTATCCACCCCTCCTCGTCATCCGGATCCGCCTTGAGCTTGGCCTCCAGCGATGTAATGGCCTCGTCCATCGACGATGGCGGCGACATGCCGGTCGGTGTGCCAGCCGGTGCCGACCAGTTGTAATTGCTGACTGCAAGGTAGGCGACCAGGACCACGGCGGGAATCGCCACGGCAACCAGCGTGGCCGAGGCCGGGTACGATCGCTCGCCGGCACGCAACAGCGGCCAGGCCACGAGGGCAACCGCAAAGAACGTGAAGACGACGGCAGCGATGGCGAAGGCGGTCAAGGGCATGTTCCTGTGGGCAATGGGCTTGCGGCGACAGGCAAACCAGGAAGGCTACGGGTCATCGGCGGAATCATCCGACGGTACGGGCAGCGCCGCGCGACGCCTGACGATGCCGAACAGTGCCAGCCCGCCGATCACCAGCAGAAGCCCCGGTGCGAGCCAGAGCACGGCGGTCTCGAGGGTGAACCGCGGCCGATACAGCACGAAATCACCGTAGCGGTTCAGCAGGAAGGTCTTGACCTCATCCTCGGTCTGGCCGGCCGCCAGCTTCTCGTGCACTTCCCGGCGGAGGTCCGCGGCGAGCGGTGCCGTTGAATCGGCGATGGTCTGGTTGAGGCACACCACGCAACGGATCTCGTGGATGAGCCGCTCGTAGATTGCCTGCTGCCCGGGATCCTTGAGTGGTGGATCCTGGTCCACGGCCAGGGCAGCACCAGTCCGCAGCAACGAGACTGCGACCAGCACCAGCAGCGTGATGAAGGAACGATGCCGCGGCATCACGAGCGGCCGGCGGCCGTTGTCGACGGCATCGATGCCTGGAGGGTCTTGATCCGCGGCAGGAACTCCTTTTCCCAGACCTCCAGCGTCATCGGGGCGATGTGCTTGTAGACCACGGTGCCATCCGGGGCGACGAGGAAGGTTTCCGGCGCACCGTAGACACCCCAGTCGATCGCCACCCGCCCCTCCTCGTCGACGCCGACAGCTTCATAAGGATTGCCCAGCGTCCTCAACCATTCGCGGGCCTGGTCGGGATCATCCTTCCAGTTGATGCCGAGGATCCGCGCCCCGGCTTCCCGCGCGAGCACCACCAGGGTCTCGTGTTCCTGTCGACAGCCGACGCACCAGGTTCCCCAGACGTTGACCAGGCTGATCCTGCCAAGCAGGTCCTGCCGGCTCAGGGTCTTTTGCGGATCGTCGAGGCGCGGCAGCGTGAATTCCGGGGCCGGCTTGCCGATCAGCGGCGATGGCAGCAGCGTCGGATCGCGATTCAGGCCGATGTAGAACACGCTGACCAGCAGCACGAACATGAAAACCGGCAGGATGAACTGCCAGCGGGCCAGGCCGGATTGCCATTGCACGGGCAGGATCATCCTTCTGGTCAATGCCCAGCGCGCGTCAGGACCGGGCCAGCTCGGCGCCCGGCACCACTGCGGCTTCGCGCTCGCGCACGCGGTATCGCCGATCGGTGGCCGCGAGCAATCCGCCGAACGCCATCACGAAGGCGCCGAACCAGATGAACCGGATCAGTGGCTTGTACTGCAGGCGAACGCTCCAGGCACCGCCGCCGAGGTCATCACCCAAGGCCACGAAGATGTCCCGCGACCACCCGCCATCGATGCCCGCCTCGGTCAATGGCGAGCGCTGCACGGCGTAGGTCCGCTTCTCCGGATGCAGGGTCGCGACCTGCTTGTCGCCGCGGGTCACGATGATCTCGCCGCGCAGCGCCTGGTAGTTCGGGCCGGTGACCGGCTGCGTGCCCTTGAAGGTGATCGCGTAGTCACCGATCCGCGCGGTTTCACCCGGCACGATCCGCTGGTCATCGGCAATGCCGAACGACGTGGTCACCGTGATGCCGAGCACGCACAGGCCGAGTCCCAGGTGCGCCACGCTCATGCCCCAGGCGCCATGCGTGACACGCGGGCCGCGGCCGAGGATCGCCCGCACCGGATCCAGCAACGCCGTCAGGATCAGCCACGCAGCTGCCGCGACGCCGACCGCCGTCAGTGCCGAAATGCCACCGTACACCAGCACCGGAACCAGCACGCCGGTCGCCACCGCGACCACGGCGACGATGCGCAGTTTCCGGGCCACGTCACCCGCCTTCGCGCTGCGCCAGGCGGTGTGCATGCCGATGCCGACCGCCAGCAGCAACGGGATCATCGGGAACAGGAAGGCCGTGTCGAAATACGGCGGGCCCACGGAAATCCGGTCATTGCTGATGGCATCGATGACCAGCGGGTAGAGCGTGCCGATGAACACGAGGCCGGCCGCGATGCACAGCAGGATGTTGTTGACCAGCAGGAAGCTCTCGCGGGAAAAGGCCTTGAAGCCCACGGCGCGATCGAGCGATGGTGCGCGCCAGGCATACAGGGCCAGGGCCAGGCCAACGACCAGCCCGAGGAAAGTCAGGATGAAGATGCCCCGGCGCGGATCAGCCGCGAACGCATGCACGGAAATCAGCACGCCGGAACGCACGAGGAAGGTGCCGACGAGGCTCAGCGAAAACGCGAAGATGGCCAGCAGCAGGGTCGACCCCTTGAAGATCCCCCGCTTCTCGGTCACCGCCAGCGAATGGATGAGGGCCGTGCCCACCAGCCACGGCATGAAGGACGCATTCTCGACCGGATCCCAGAACCACCAGCCACCCCAGCCCAATTCGTAATAGGCCCACCAGCTGCCGATCGCGATGCCCATGGTCAGGAACATCCAGGCCGCCGTGGTCCAGGGGCGCACCCAGCGGACCCAGGCCTGCTCGACCCGGCCGGTCAGAAGCGCCGCCACCGCGAAGGAGAAGGCCACGGAAAAGCCGACATAGCCCAGGTACAGCATCGGCGGGTGCGCCGCCATCGCCGGATCCTGCAGCAATGGATTGAGGTCATTGCCGTCGAACGGCACGGGGCTCAGGCGCAGGAAAGGATTCGACGTGAACAGGATGAACGACAGGAATCCCACGCTGATCGCGCCCATCACGCCGAGCACCCGTGCGGCGAATTGCCTGGGCAAGCGACTGCTGCCGGCGACAACCGCGATGGTCCACAGCGCCAGGACCAGCGTCCACAGCAGCAGGGATCCCTCGTGGCTGCCCCAGACCGCGGCCAGTCGATAGACACCCGGCAAGTTGCTGTTGGAGTTGCTCGCAACGTAAGCCAGCGAGAAATCGTTGCTCCAGAAACTCCATGCGAGCAGACCGAAGGCACCAACCACGAAGACCAGTTGCCCGGCGGCCGCCATCGGTCCGACGGCCATCAGCCCGGTACGTGCGCGCTGGGCACCGATCAGCGGAAACACCATCTGGCAGATGGCGAGGCACAAGGCCAGGATCAGGCAAAGCTGGCCGAGTTCGGGAATCATGGCGTGGCTACCTTGGTAGTGGGCGTCGCGGTGGACATCGGGTTCGATACGGGCGGTGCGGCTGCGTCGTTGGCCGTCATCTGGCTGCCGCGCGTGGCCGCCGGCTTGGCCATTTCCGGCGGCATGTATTTCTCGTCGTGCTTGGCCAGCACTTCATCCGCCCGAAACACGCCGCCGGGGTCGAGGTGCCCGAGCGCAATCACGCCCTGCCCTTCCTTGAAGAGATCGGGCAGCACCCCGGAATACACCACGGTAAGCGTCTTCTCATTGTCGGTGACGCCGAAGCTCACGGCCATGCTGCCGGCCTTCCGCTTCACGCTGCCATTCTCCACCATGCCGCCCAGGCGGAACTTCTTGCCAGCCGGGGCCTCGCCATCGGCCACCTTGCTCGGCGTGTAGTAGTAGAGCAGGTTTTCCTGGAAGGCCCGCAGCGACAGGGCCACCGCGCCGACCACGCCGGCGACCACGAGGCCCACCACCACCATGCGTTGACGTCGGGGGGTCATGACAGCTTCTCCGTGACAACTTTCCGGCCGATCACCGACCGGCGGTCCATCTGCGCCTGGAGGCGCCGCCGCACGCGGCGCAGCCGGGTGCGCGCCGCAATGATATTGCCGGCCACGACCAGCAGGGTGACGGCATAGGCCACCAGCAGGTAGGGCAAATAAGGACTCGTCAGGAAGGTATCGTTCATCAGCGCACCCCTACGGCATCAATCGGCCCGCGGGGGTCCACGCCGGCCAGCGCATCCTGCGCCCATCGCGACTGGAACTCCCGCTCCAGCACCTCAGACCGCACGCGGGCCGCAAGATTCCCCAGGAAGAACAGTGTGAATGCCAGGATCATCGTGAGCAGGGGCCAGAGCATGTCCCCCGGGATCGACGGGGCGCCCAGCTTCGACAGGGTTGGCCCCTGGTGCAGGCTGGCCCACCAGACCACGGAAAAGTGGATGATGGGGACATTCACCACGCCGGCAATCGCCAGGATCGCGCTGGCGCGGTCCGCCTGGGCGAGGTTCTCGAAGGCGCTGCGCAATCCCATGTAGCCGAAATACAGGAACAGCAGGATCAGTTCCGAGGTGAGCCGCGGATCCCAGTCCCAGTAGGTTCCCCACATCGGCTTGCCCCAGACGGCGCCGGTGACCAGCGCGGCGAAGGTGAAGGAGGCCCCGATGGGCGCACAGCTGGCTGCCACCGCATGGGCGAGCTTGATGCGCCAGATGAGCCCGATCGCACCGGCCACCGCCATCGTGACGTAGATCATCATCGACAGGTAGGCGCTCGGCACGTGGACATAGATGATCCGGAAGGCGTCGCCCTGCTGGTAGTCGGCCGGTGCCATGAACAGGCCACCGAAGGCTGCGACCAGCATCAGCCCGACGGCCGGGATGACCAGCCAGCGGCTCAGGCTGCCGGCCAGCGCATAGAAGTGCGGCGGCGATGCCAGTCGGTAAAACCAGGTCCACATCCGTCCAAATTCCTCGGTCAAGGCCCAGGTTAGTCCGCGCTCACGCGAACGGCGCCCGCGGCAATCACCGGCGCCAGGCTGACTGCCAGCAGCAACAGTGCCCCCAGCAGGTAGATCGGGCCCGTGGGGTTCTCGCCGGCCAGGGCAAGATCCGTCGCCCGGGCGCCCAGTATCAGGACCGGCAGCATCAACGGCGCCACGATGAACGCGAGCAGCACGCCGGAACCCCGCAAACCGGCCGTCAGTGCCGCACCGATCGACCCCATGAGGCTCAGGGTGGGCGTGCCCAGCAGCAGGGTGAGTGTCAGGATGCCGAGTGCCCGGCCGGGCAAATGGTAGGTGATTGCCAGCACCGGCGCCACGACCACTACGGGAATCCCCGTGATCAGCCAGTGGGCCGTGACCTTGGCAAGCAGCATCCAGCCCAGCGGATGCGGCAGCAGGAGCAGCTGCTCCAGCGTGCCGTCCTCGAGATCGGCGCGGAACAGCAGGTGCAGCGACAGCAGCGATGCCAGCAGCGCAGCAATCCACAGGACGCCAGGGGCAATGGCGCGCAGGGCATCGGCCTTGGGGCTCAATGCCAGCGGAAACAACGTCACGACGAGGATGAAGAACAACGCCGAGTTGGTTGCATCGGTCCAGCGGCGCAGCCCGACCCGCAGGTCGCGCCCAAGGATGATGCCGAACAGCCGGAAGAGTCCCACCGTGGCTGCCGGCTCGCCCGGAGCGAGTGCCATCTCAAACTACCCCCATCGTCAAACGGGTCGTCGGGTGGCTGCCGAGGGCAATCGGCTCGTGGGCCGCCAGCGCCAGCATGCCGCCCCGCCCAAGGTGTGCCGTCAAGACCCGTGCGAGGAACTCGCGGCCTGCCGCGTCGAGGTTGGTCTGCGGTTCGTCCAGCAGCCAGAACCCGCTGCCCGACAACAGCACGCGGGCGAGCGAGACACGCCGCTTCTGGCCCGCGGACAGCAGTCGCACGGGCAACCCGGCACAATCGGTGAGGCCGGTTGCCGCCAGCACCTGGTCGATGGCCGGGCCGGCAGCCGGGGCGTCACCCACAAGCCGGGCGTGGAATTGCAGGTTCTCCCGGGCGGTCAGCTCGAGCTTCAAGGCCAGGTTGTGTCCGGCAAAGGCCAGCCGCAGGCTGCCGGTCCTGATGGCCGATCGCAATGGCCTGCCCTGCCAGGTCACGTCCCCGGCATCCGGCTCCGTCAGGCCGGCCAGCACCCGCAACAACGAGGTCTTGCCGGCGCCATTGGCCCCCTGGACCAGCAGCACCTCCCCCGGAGCCAGCTGCAGGGCCAGCTCATCGAACAACAGGGTCGTGCCCCGCCATAGCGTCAGTCCGGTAGCCGCCAGCAAGCCCTTCTCCACAGGCGCCGCCACCACCTTGGAACGGCGCGCCATCCTTACCGATTAACCCATCAGGAACAAGTATCTGGCATACTTTCCGCCAGCGTCGCTGAATATCCCGTGGATTGCGATCCCGAGTTTAAGGCGGTCACTTTACAGCCTTCGGGCCGCTGCCTACACTCGATGCCCACGGCCCGTTCGCGCGACACAAGAGCCTTCCGGGGCGCAATGCCCAAAGGGGTCCGAACATGGCAGCACTCTTCGATGCGCCAGTCCGCATCAACAAGGCCGAGTCCGGCAACCTGGCGCCTGATCCACCCACGGTAACCGCTGCGCTCGCCTATGTCATGCGTTGCCTGCGCGGCCATCGAGCCTTCGGCGTAATCACCGGCAGCCCCGGCAACCTGGCAAGCCTACTCGCCCGCCTCGATGGGGATTGCCGGGCGCGCGACGACCTGCATCTGATCCGCGTGCAGTCTCCCACCGACAGCGTGCAGGAATTCCTCGGACAGTGCCTCGCACAGCTCGGCTTCGAGTTGCAGCAGGCAGGGCTGGACGATCTGCATAACCTGTTCGTGGTTTTCCTCCAGCACGAAGGCGCGCGCGGCCGACGGACCGTCGCGATCGTCGAGAGCACCGAACTCCACGGTCCGCGGGTCCTCGAATTCATGCAGACACTGGCCCGGGTTCGTGGTGGCGCGACGCCGGCGATGACGCTCGTGCTGACCGGATCGGCCCAGCTGCATCATGTGCTCGACTCACCGGGCATGGCCGAACAACACCATGCCACCCGCGAGCGCTTCGACCTCGACCGGGCGCTGGTCTCCGTCGTGCCGGACACCGGCCTGCCCGGCATCAACGGACCAGGATCCACTGCCCGGCTGCTGCGCCTCCGTTCCGAGGAGATCCGCACCACGCAGCAAGGCATTGTCGTGATGCTGGATGGGCGAATCATCGAAAGGCGCGTGCTCGTGCCGGGACGCGTGCTGATCGGTCGCGCACCCGCGAGCGACCTTCACCTCAACAGTCGATATGTCAGCCGCAACCACGCCGCACTCGTGGTCGCCACGGACCACGTGCTCGTGATCGACCTGCAGAGTACCAATGCAACCCTGGTGAACGGGCGGGAGGTGGCAAGCCGGAGGCTGGAGCACGGCGACATCATCGCCATCGGCAACTATCGCCTGCGTTTCGACACACGTCCGTCGAAGAACGACTGAAGAGGCTCGACGTGAGAGCGTGGTGCCCAGGGCCGGACTCGAACCGGCACGGCCTTGCGGCCAACGGATTTTAAGTCCGTAGCGTCTACCGGTTCCGCCACCCGGGCCCGGCGTTCATTGTAGGGGCCACGTCGTATAAGTGAATGGAGGCTAGGGTCGGAATCGAACCGGCGTACACGGCTTTGCAGGCCGCTGCATAACCACTCTGCCACCTAGCCGCGTGGGGGCGCGCCGCGCGCCGACTTCAGCGGTGAACCGCGATGGTCGGCAGGGGCAAGGATCTGGAGCGGGAAACCGGGCTCGAACCGGCGACCTGTACCTTGGCAAGGTACCGCTCTACCAACTGAGCTATTCCCGCTTGCAAGGGGTGCATATGCTACCGGTCGGCGCAGGCGTGTCAAGGAAGAGCTGAACGGTCGTTCCCTTCCGGCCTGGCCGGTGGCGCGGCTGGCTACCTGGCTGGTGGCTTGGCCGGCCAGGCAGCCCGGATGTAGCCGAACATCGACCAGATCGTCAGGCCGGCGGCCAGTATCAACAGGGCCACGCCGATCTGGTAAATGGGCAGCCCGAACAGGCGGTCCTGGAACAGCATGCAGCAGAGACCCACCATCTGCATGATGGTCTTGAGCTTGCCAAGGCCGGACACGGCCACGCGGCTGCCAACGCCAAGGCCCGCCATCCATTCGCGCAGCGCCGACACCGTGATCTCGCGACCAATGATGATCGCGGCAAGCACCGCAATGACCTCCCGCGGGTCCGCCTGCACGAGCAGGATCAGCGCGGTCGACACGATCAGCTTGTCGGCCACCGGGTCGAGGAAGGCGCCGAATTGCGAGGTCTGCTGGAAGCGCCGGGCGACATAGCCATCGAGTGCATCCGTGACGGCAGCCAGCAGGAACACGATTGCGGCTGCCGGCCGTGCCCAGGGAGACGACCAGTAGAAGGCCACCGCCATCAGCGGCACGGCGGCGATCCGGAACCAGGTCAGCGAGGTGGCGAAGTTGAACTGCGGATACACGCGGTCATTCTAAACCGCCTGCACGGCAGGAACGCGAATGTCCGATCCGGGACGACCCATCCCGGCTTCAGGGGGAGCTGCCGTGCAGATGATCGTAGATGCGCTGCGCCAGCGTCCGGCTGATGCCAGGCACCTTGGCCAGGTCCGCGACACCTGCCTGCCGGATGCCCGGCAATCCGCCAAATTGTTGCAGCAATGCGCGGCGCCGCCGGGGGCCGAGTCCTTCGATGCCTTCCAGGCTCGAGGTCAGCCGCTGCCGTCCACGCCGCTGCCGATGGCCCGTGATCGCGAAGCGATGCGCCTCGTCGCGGACCTGCTGGATCAGCAACAGCGCCGGTGAGCCGGACGGCAGCGTGCGTTCCCCGGCCTCGCCGGGAAAGACCAGCTTCTCCTCGCCGACACGCCGGTCCCGCCCCTTGGAAACGCCGACCACCGGCAGGGATCCGAGCTGGTACTCCTCGAGCACGGCCTTGGCACGTTCCACCTGCCCGCGACCGCCGTCGATCAAGAGCAGGTCCGGCATCGGCGACTCTCCCCGCTGGATCCGGGCAAAGCGCCGCTCCACCGCCTGCGCGATCGCCGCATAGTCATCGCCCGGCGTGACATCGCGGATGTTGAATCGCCGGTAATCGGACTTCAACGGACCCTCCGCGTTGAACACCACGCAGGCCGCAACGGTCTCGCCGCCGCCGGTGTGGCTGATGTCGAAGCATTCGATGCGCTCCGGCGGCTCCTCCAGTCCCAGCGCTTCCACGAGGCTCTCGACTTTCAGTCGTTGCGTCGCATTGGCGGCCAGTCGGCTGGCCAGCCCCTGGGCGGCATTGGTTTGCGCCATCTCCAGCCAGCGGCGGCGCGTGCCCCGCACCTGGCTGCGAATCCGCACCGGATGCCCGCTCCGCGTGGCAAGCACGGCCTCGAGCATCCCGACATCGCGTGGCAGCGCCGGCACGAGGATCTCGCGCGGTGCGTCCTCGTGGAAATAGTGCTGGGTGATGAAGGCGGAGATG
Organism: uncultured Chromatiaceae bacterium; assembly: GCA_964569355.1. Taxonomy (GTDB): domain Bacteria; phylum Pseudomonadota; class Gammaproteobacteria; order Steroidobacterales; genus SHZI01. The sequence goes on from CAZMVP010000038.1 coordinate 10,165, forward strand.
ATCTCCTGCTCGTCCGTGGCGGCGGCGGCCCGCGGAAACCACGTGCGGCTTCCGAGCACCCGGCCGCCCCGGATCAGCACGACGGCCACGCAGGCGGTCGTGGCACCCTGCTGCCCGTCCTCCGGATCACGCTGATGCACGCCGATCACATCGGCCTCCTCGATCCCCTTGCCGGCGATCACCTGCTCGGCCTGGATCTTCTGGATCAACTTGACCTGGTCCCGCAGCATCGCCGCCTGTTCGAAATCCAGCCTCGCCGAGGCCTGCTCCATGCGCTCGATCAGCTGGGCCAGCACGGCCTCATTCCTGCCGTCGAGGAACAGCAGCGCGTCATCGACATCGCGGCGATAGTCCGCGGCGGAGATCAGCCCGACGCACGGCGCCGTGCAGCGCCCGATCTGGTACTGCAGGCAGGGACGGCTGCGCGCCGCGAAGAATGCATCGGTGCATTGCCGGACGCGGAACAGCTTCTGCAATCGCACCAGTGTCTCGCGGACGGCACCGGCGCTGGGCCACGGCCCGAGGTAGCGCCCCGGCGCCTTGCGCGACCCGCGGTGGAAGTCGAAGCGCGGAAACTCCTGCCCGGTCGAGACGTAGATCAGCGGATAGCTCTTGTCATCGCGCAACACCACGTTGAATCGCGGCCGATGCTGCTTGATCAGGTTGTACTCGAGCAGCAGTGCTTCCTGCTCGGTACCCGTCACGGTCACCTCGACGCGCGCGACGTGCGACATCAATGCCTGGGTCTTGGGATGGTGCGCCTTGCTGCCGAAGTAGGTGGCGACCCGCTTGCGCAGGTTGCGCGCCTTGCCGACATAGAGGATGTCGCCGTCATCACCCAGCATGCGATAGACGCCGGGCCGGTCGGTCAGCGACGCGAGGAACGCCTTGCTGTCAAACGGTTCGCCCATGACCGGCAATCCGCATCGCCACTTCCATCGCCTGCTCGTAGTTCAGCCGCGGGTCGACCTGGCTGCGATAGTCGCGCGGCAGGTCGTCGTCAGTCAGGCCGCGGGCGCCGCCGGTGCACTCGGTGACATGGTCGCCGGTCAGTTCCAGGTGCACGCCGCCGAGATGGGTGCCGGCCTCGCGATGGATCCGGAAGGCGTTGTCCAGTTCGAAGAGGATGTTCTGGAAACGCCGCGTCTTCAGCCCGTTCGTGGCCGTTTCGGTGTTGCCGTGCATGGGATCGCAAATCCACACGACGCGGGCACCCGCCCGGACCACGGTGTCGATCAGCGACGGCAGGGCCTCGTTCACGTGCTTCGCGCCAAGCCTGTGGATCAACGTGAGTCGTCCCGGCTCGTTGACAGGATTCAGGATCTGCAGCAGCTGCGTGAGGATGGCGGGTGTCATGTCCCGGCCGATCTTCACGCCGATCGGATTGCGAATGCCGCGGAAGAATTCCACGTGCGCGCCATCGGGCTGGCAGGTGCGCGCGCCGATCCACGGGAAGTGGGTGGTCAGGTCATACCAGGCCTGGCGATGGGCGAGCCAGCGGGTCTGGGCCTGTTCGTAGGGCAGGTGCAGGCCTTCGTGGCTGGTATAGAAGTCCACGCGGCGCGCGCGGTCGATGGACTTGCCGGTCAGGCTCTCGAAGAAGTCGAGCCCGTCGGCCACCGCCTTGACCATGCCGCGATACTGCTCGGCCTGCGGCGAATGCCGGACCCACTCGAGGTCCCAGTTCTCCGGATGATGAAGGTCGGCAAAGCCGCCATCGATGAGCGAGCGGACGAAGTTCAATGTCAGCGCCGATCGTTCATAGGCACGCAACATCAGGACCGGATCCGGTTCGCGATCGCGTTCCGTGAAGGCATTGTGGTTGATCAGGTCACCACGATAGCTGGGCAGCGTCCGGTCGTCGCGGGTTTCAGTGTCGGCAGACCGCGGCTTGGCGTATTGCCCGGCCATCCGCCCGACACGCACCACCGGGCGCTTGAGCCCCGAGATGATCACCACGCTCATCTGCAGCAGGATCTTCAGCTTGGTGACGATCGCGTCCGAACGGCAATCGTCGAATGATTCCGCGCAGTCGCCCCCCTGGAGGATGAAGGCCTGGCCTTCGCTGGCCAGCGCCAGCTGGCTGCGCAGCACGTCGACTTCCCATGACGTCACGAGCGGTGGCAGCCGCGCGAGTTCCTCCATCACGGCTTCCGCACGCGGCTGGTCCCGGTAAACGGGAATCTGGCCGGCGATGCGGGAATGCCAGCTGGCGGGCTGCCAGTCGGCCGGAGGCGCGGAAGTCGTCATGCGTCCGGACTATGCCACAAGGCTGCAAGCCACGTCAGTCGGCCTGCTTGGCCTGCTCCCACAAGGCATCCATTGCAGCAAAGTCGAGCTGGTCCCAGCTCGCCACGCGTGATTCCAGCAGCGCTTCCATGCGGCGGAAACGCCCTTCGAACTTGCGGTTCGCCTGCCGCAGGGCCTGCTCGGGATCCACCCCGCAATGCCGCGCGAGGCTGGTGCAGGCCAGCAGGAGATCGCCGATCTCCTCCCCGATCGCCGCCGGATCTCCGGCTTGCAGCGCGGCCATCACCTCGGCCAGCTCCTCCTCGACCTTGGCCGCCACGCCCTCGGCATCCGGCCAGTCGAAGCCGGTCCGTGCGGCCCGCTTGCCCAGCTTGTCGGCACGCGTCAGGGCCGGCAGCGCGAGGCCGACGCCGGCCAATGCCGATGGATCACCGCCCTTCGCCTGGCGCTCACCTGCCTTGAGCGCCTCCCAGGCGACACGCTGCGCGTCCGTCGACTCGATGACTTCGTCGCCGAATACATGCGGATGGCGGC
>CAZMVP010000039.1:0-10829 GCA_964569355.1 uncultured Chromatiaceae bacterium
AGCCGGCTTGGGCGGGGGACCTTTTGCGAGCCCTCGGGCCCGCCCGCAAAGGCCGCAAAAGGTCCCCTGCCCAAGCCGGCGGGCCAAGGAGCTTTCCGCCGAGCACTCGGCGATGATCAGCGTCGGTCGAGCCGCCTGACTCCCGACTCGCTCGCGATCAGCATCACGTCCGCCGGCCTGTTGGCAAACAACCCGACAGTCACGACGCCCGGGATCTGGTTCAGCCGCGTCTCCATCTCCACCGGGTTCGCGATCTTGAGGTTGTGGATGTCCAGGATGTGGTTGCCGTTATCCGTGACGTAGTTCTCGCGCCATACCGGCTGGCCGCGGAGCTTCACGAACTGCCGGGCGACGTATGACCGCGCCATCGGCACCACCTCGACCGGCAACGGGAACTGGCCCAGGGTAGCCACGAACTTCGACTCGTCGATGATGCAGACGAACCGCCGGGAGGCGGCGGCCACGATTTTTTCCCTGGTGAGGGCCCCACCCCCCCCTTTGACGAGCTGGAAGTGCTTGTTGGCCTCATCCGCGCCGTCCACGTACAGGTCCAGTTCCCCCGCCTCATCGAGCTCGGTCACGGTGAGCCCGCGTGCCCGCAGGCGTGCTTCGGTGCCTCGTGAACTGGCGACGACGGCGGTCAATCCATCGCGGAATTTCTCGAGTTCGTCGATGAAGAAGTTCACTGTCGAACCGGTGCCCACGCCGAGCGCCGTACCCGGCTTCAGGAATTCCAGTGCAGCCGCCGCAGCCTGCTTTTTAAGCATGTTTTGCTTGTTTGGCATGATCACTCCACAAAAAAAAGTGCCCGCCAAAGGCGGGCACTGATCTTCGCATGTTTCCTCTTTCGAGGGTCGGCGTGAGACCCTTTCGAGCCTCACGCCGAAGCGTCACTAACGCTTTTTCTTTGCAGCCTTCTTCTTGGCCTTCTTCTTTGCAACCTTCTTCTTCGAACCTTTCTTCGTAGCCATAGTATTAGTCCTCGTGTCGGGTTAGACGGGGCTGAGTATATACAACAGTTGGCAAAATTCCAGCAAGGGGTTCGATTTCTTTCTCGAGGCGGGTTGCGGGCGGACCACAGCTCAACCGAAGCGATGGGTCGTTCGTTCGGTGACGAGGTAGTCGAGGCGCACGTCCAGTTGATCGCTCGGCACGGTCGAACACCTCTGCATCTCGAAGGCGATGCCGATGAGATGCGGTCGACGCCGGCATGACCTGGCATTGAGGAATGACAGCGTGCGATCGTAGTAGCCACCACCCATGCCCAGGCGATGCCCCATCTGATCGAAGGCGAGCAGGGGAGAGATGATCACGTCGAGATCGCGGGCGCGCTTGAGCTTCCCTCGGGCCGTCACCGGTTCCGGAATGCCGAACCGATTGCGACGCAGTTCCGAATCGGGAGTGAAGCGGGCGAAGCGCAGGATCGCGCCGTCGATGACCGGAAGCAGTACGTTTCGTCCGCGCGCCCATGCCTCGTCGGCAACGGGAAGGCAATCGAGCTCATCGCCGATGGGCATATAGATGGCGAGGTTACGGGCCCGGGCAAGCGGTGGCAGCGACCACAGGTTGCGGGCAGCCTGGCGCGACGCCTGCAGGGCCCATTCCGCTGGCAGCGCTGCACGGAGGGCCTTCATTTCCCGGCGCAGCCGGGCCTTGGCGTGCTTCGTTTCCGTCGGCGAGAGGGGGGTGTCGGCGGGCATCAGCATGGCCCGCGGGAGAAGAGGGTCTCTCCCGCCTGTGCCGGTGCGGCCTGCTGCTCACAGACCAGGAGCATCAGGTGGGACCAAATGCAGCAGATCAGGCTTCCCTTCCAGGTCGTTGTCCCGGCTGGTCGTGCACACACTGCCAACACTACGCAGTCCCGAAGGCGCGATTAAGGGTCGAGAGACCTATCAGGCCACTGTCGAACACCGCAGGAGAGACCGGCTTGATTATAGTCGGCGGCGGCGTGAAAAACTTGACGCAGGTGCGGCCGGCAGGGATCGGTGGCCCCGGCCTGGCCCCGATCGTCAGAGATCGAGCTGGCGACCGGCCTGAAGCGCACCTTCGACCCGCTCGCGCATGGCCTGGACGCGCAGTTTGGCCTCGCCTTCGATGACTTCGCCGCGTTCACGGGAGTGCAGCAGTTCGTTGGCCATGTTCAGGGCCGCCATGACCGCGATCCGGTCCAGGCCGATGACCTTGCCGGTGTCGCGGATCTCGCGCATGCGGGTGTTGAGCAGCTGGGCCGAATCGAGCAGCGCGCCGCGTTCGCTCGAGGGGCAGGAGATCTGGTATTCCTTCTCGAGGATCTTGATCGTGACCTGGGTGAAGGACTCCGTCACGAACCGTGCTCCATGGCCTTCAGGCGTCCGATCATGGCCTCGACGCGCGCCCGTACCTGTTCGTTTTTCTGCAGCAGGGTGGCCCGTTCTGCAATGAGGTTGTCCTGGCGCTGGCGGAGCGAGCGGTTTTCTTCCTTCAGCTGGTTGGTCACCACAACGAGCTCGTCGAGCCGGCGTTCCAGGCGTTCGAGCTCGCGGCTGAAGGTTTTGTCGGCGGAATCTGACATGAACTCAATATAGTGTCAGCTCCGCTGCAGGGTCAATTCCCGTGAATCGCACTGGCAGGGGGCCGCGGGATCCGGCCGGGAGAGTCGCCCGGGGCGCCGGAACGGAGTGCTAGGATACCGGCCGGTTCCCACGGAAGTTGAGTGTCCTGGCCATCCCCGACGCGCCGAGCTTCGAAGCCATGGATGAGGCCCTGCGCCGGGCGGAAGTTCCGGTGGATCCGGCCGAGATCCATGGCAGCCTCTGCGGCCTTCTGTGCGTGCTGGGCAGCGCGGGCAAGTCCGCGTGGCTGGCCGATACCCTGGCTGACTCATCCGACCCGGAAGAGGAAGAGGAAGCCGGGCTGGAACCGGAGCCCGTGCACTGGCCGGAACCCGATCCAGCCGTGCGGGACGGCCTCATGGCCGCGATGGATGCACTGGCCGGCGCCACGGCCGGCGCGCTGGAGGCCGCGGCGATGGATTTCCAGCCACTGCTGCCAGCCGATGACGAGGCATTGGCAGACCGCGTCGACGGGCTGGCCCAGTGGTGCCAGGGCTTCAACCATGGCCTGTACGTTGCCGCGCACATCGCCGACGCCCATGCCGAACTCGACAGCGGCGACACCGCCGAGATCATCCGCGACTTTGCCGAACTGGCGCAGGCCGGCATGGATGGCGAAGCCGCCGATGCCGATGGCGAGGCCGCCTATGCGGAGCTGGTCGAGTTCGTTCGCGTGAGCGTACAGCTCGTCTACGAGGAGCTGACGGCGGCCCGGCTGCGCGTCGAGTCCGCGGCCAGGCACTGACGCGCTGCCCGATGAACGCCGACGAATTCCTCAAGCGCCGACGGCAGCTGATGCGCATGATGGGCAAGGGCGCCGTCGCGATCCTGCCCGCGGCGCTGGCGCGGATCCGCAATCGCGACGTGTACTACCCGTATCGCCAGGACAGCGACTTCTACTACCTGACCGGCTTTGCCGAGCCGGAGGCGGTGGCCGTGCTGGCGCCGGGCCGCCCGGAGGGCGAGTACCTGCTGTTCTGCCGGGCGCGCGATCCGGGACAGGAGACATGGGACGGCGCGCGGGCGGGGCCGGCCAATGCCGTGGCGGAGCACGGGGCCGATGCCGCCCACCCCATGGAATCGCTCGACGAACTGCTGCCGAAGATCGTCGGCGGCTGTGATCGCGTGTATTACACGATGGGCGTGCACCGGGAATTCGACCAGCGGCTGATCGGCTGGGTGTCACGGCTGCGCAACCGCAACGGCAATGGCACCCATACGCCGGACGAGTTCATTGCCGTCGACCACTACCTGCACGACCTGCGGCTGTACAAGAGCCGCGACGAGGCCGGCGCGATGCGCCGCGCGGCGCGGATCGCCGTCCAGGCGCACAAGCGCGCGATGGGCATCTGCCGGCCGGGCCTGCACGAATACCAGATCGAGGCCGAGTTCATCCACGAGTTCCGCGCGCAGGGCGGCCAGCCGTCGTACCTGCCGATCGTCGGCTCGGGGCCGAACAGCTGCATCCTGCATTACCACGCCAACAGTCGACGCCTGGAAGACGGCGACCTGCTGCTCGTCGATGCCGGCTGCGAGTACGATTACTATGCCTCGGACGTGACGCGCACCTATCCGGTGAACGGGCGGTTCACCGCCGAGCAGCGTGCCATCTACGAGGTGGTGCTCGAGGCACACCAGGCGGCGCTTGCCGCGGTGGTCCCCGGCAACGCCTGGAGCGAACCGCACACGGCGGCGGTCCAGGCCGTGACGCGGGGGTTGAGGAAGCTCGGGCTGCTCGACGGGAACCTGGCTTCGCTGGTGCGCAACCGCGAGTACCAGAAGTTCTTCATGCACCGCACCGGACACTGGCTGGGCATGGATGTGCACGATGTGGGCGACTACAAGATTGCCGACCAGTGGCGGGTGCTGGAGCCGGGCATGGCGTTGACCGTGGAGCCGGGGATCTACATCCCCCGCGGCAGCCGCGGCGTGCCGAAGAAGTGGTGGAACATCGGCGTGCGCATCGAGGACGACGTGCTGGTCACCCGTGGCGGATCGGAGGTCCTCACGCGGGACCTGCCCTGCGACCCCGACGAGATCGAGTCGATGATCGGCACGGCTGCGGCATGAACGCCGATTGCGACGTGCTGATCGCAGGCGGCGGCATGGTGGGGGCGAGCCTCGCGGTGGCCCTGGCCGCGCTGCCGTTGCGCGTCGTCGTCGTGGAAGCGGTGGCGATGGGTGACCCGGGCCAGCCGAGCTTCGACGCGCGCACCACGGCCCTGTCCCGCGGCAGCCACCATATCCTCACGTCGCTCGGCATCTGGCCCATGGTTGCCGCGCAGGCGGCGCCGATCCGGAAGATCCATGTGTCGGAGCGCGGCCGGCTGGGCACTGCGGTGATCGATGCGGCGGACGACGGCGGCGAGCCGCTCGGCTACGTCGTCGAAAACCGTGTGCTTGGCGCGGCGTTGTGGAGCCGGCTTGCCGCCAGCCCGGCGATCGACGTCCGGGCACCGGCGCGGGTGACGGGCGTGCAGTCCGCACCCGAAGCGATCACGGTGACAGTCGACCGGCAGGACGGGACGACCCCGATCCGGACGAGGCTGCTCGTTGTCGCCGATGGCGCCCGCTCGCGGCTGCGCGAGTCCCTCGGCATCGATGCCCGGATCAGGTCCTACGGGCAGACTGCGATCGTCGGCAATGTCGCCGTCACGGCCGATGACGGTGCGATGGCCTATGAGCGCTTCACGCCGGACGGACCGCTCGCGCTGCTCCCGGCCGGTGGCGGGCGCCGGGTTTTCATCCTGACCCGCCGTACGGCCGCGGTCGACGCCGCCTTCGGCCTGTCGGATGCGGAGTTCCTCGCACTGCTGCAGCAGGAGTTCGGTTTTCGCCTGGGCCGTTTCTCGCGGCTGGGGCAGCGACATCGTTATCCGCTGGAACTGGTGGAGGCGGCGGCCATCACGAGCCACCGGGCCGTGATGATCGGCAATGCGGCCCACGGGCTGCATCCGGTCGCGGGCCAAGGATACAACCTGGGCCTGCGGGACGTCGCCACGCTCGCGGAGTTGCTGGCGGACCAGCAGGCCGGATCCGGCACCGCCATGGCCGACGCGGGAAATCCCGGGTTGTTGCGTCGCTATGCCGACTGGCGCCGGCCGGACCAGAAGCGCGTGGTCGCCTTCACCGACGGACTGGTGCGCGGTTTCGACCGGAGGACGCCGGGACCGTTGCGTGGCATGGGACTGCTGGTGTTCGACAGCCTGCCAGGTGCCAAACGCCTGCTCGCCCGGCAGACCATGGGCCTTGCCGGCCGACGCACCCGGCTCGCGCGGGGCCTGCCGCTGTGACGGCTGGCACTGCTGCGTCCACCGACTGCGACGTGCTGTTCATCGGCGGCGGCATTGCCGGGCTTGCCTGCGCGAGCCTGCTCGACCAGCTGACGGAACGCCGGCTCTCGATCGGCATCGTCGAGACCCGCGTGCCGGCACCATTGCCGGCCGATGCGGAGGCGGGACTGCGCGTGTTCGCGATCGCGCCGGGTGCGCGCGCCGTGCTTGAGGCCGCGGGTGCCTGGAGCCGGTTGCCGCCTTCCCGCGCCGGCGCCTACGAACGCATGCGGATCTTCGGGCCGGACAGCACGCCATACGGGTCCGGAAGCATCGGCTTCGATGCGGCCTCGCAGGGACTCGCCGAACTGGGCCATATCGTCGAGCACGACTGGTTGCGCCTGGCACTCTGGGAGTGCCGGCCGTCGCTGCTGTTCAATGCCGCGGCACTGGCCTTCGAGCCGCGGCCGGAGGCGATGCACGTGCAACTGGCCGATGGGTCAGTCGTCCGCACGCGGCTGCTGGTCGGCTCCGATGGTCCCGATTCCCGGGTGCGGGAACAGCTTGGCGTCCGGTGCACGACGCGGGATTACCGCCAGTCGGCCATCGTCGCCCATGTGCGCAGCGAGCGGCCGCACGAACGCACGGCCTGGCAGCATTTCCGGCGCAGCGGCCCGGTGGCCCTGTTGCCGATGGCGGATGGACGGTCGTCGATCGTGTGGTCGTGCTTCACGGCCGAGGCAGGGGAGTTGATGGCATTGCCGGATGCCGAATTCAATGTGCGCCTGACCGAGGCCACCGGGCAGGTGCTCGGCGAGCTTGAGCTGACAACGCGGCGGCTGGCGTTTCCGCTGGCTGCCCGGCATGCCCATCGTTACACTGGCGCGCGTTTTGCCCTGATCGGAGACGCCGCCCACCAGATCCACCCGCTGGCCGGGCAGGGCATCAACCAGGGACTGCTCGATGCCGCGGTGCTGGCTGACACGCTCACCACCCACCTTGGGGCCGGGCCGCTGGCCGATCCGGGAGACGCACTGGTCCTGCGGCGCCATGAACGGCAACGCAAGGGCGCGAACCTGATGACGATGGCGGCCATGGAGGGGTTGCACGGCATGTTCACCAGCAAGGCCGTCGCCGTGGCGGCGATGGCGACCAGGGGCATGGGCATCGTGGATCGCCTGCCGTTGCTCAAGCGCTGGCTCGCCGACCAGGCGGCCGGCACCACAGCCAGCAGCCGGCGATGGCACCACCATAAGCCCGCGACACCCGGCGCCAAGCCGACGGGTGCGCCATGAAGCGCTACAAGGTCTGGGGCTTTGCCCTCATCCTGTTCCTGATCGGCGGGTCGATCTTCCTCTACAAGTGGCGGGCGCTCGGCTATCCGCTGTTGCCCGCCGACGAGACCCTCATCTGGACGGTCGAGACCACGATCCAGCTGGATGCCGGCGAGCGCGCGCTGCCGCTCAAGGCCACCCTGCACATCCCCGGCCTCACGCCGGGCTTCGCGATGCTCGACGAGAACTTCGTGTCGCGCGGCTTTGGCTTCACCACGCGCTATGTCCCGGGCGGCCGCCAGGTGCAATGGGCGATCCGGCGCGCCAAGGGTCCGCAGACCTTCTATTACCGGGCGGTCGTCTACAAGGATCCGCGCCAGGTCGAGAACGACACCATCCCGCCGTTCCCGGCCCCGCCGGCGCTGGGCGGCGCGATGGATATCGCCGTCGCCGAGATCGTGAAGGGAGTCGAGGCCCAGTCGGCCGATCCCGCGTCCTTCACCGTGGAGTTGCTGAAGCGCCTGGCCAATCCGGCCCGCGACCAGAACATCCGCCTCCTGATGGCGGGCCAGACCGATGCCACGTCCCGGGCCCGGGTGGCCATCACCGTGCTGGCGGCCGCCCAGATCCCGGCGCGGCTGATCCGCGGCCTGCCGCTCGTGGACAGGGAGCGTGAAGCGCACGTGCAGCCCTGGCTCGAGGTCCACGATGGCGATCGCTGGCTGTACTTCGATCCGGCCACCGGTGCCCAGGGCCTGCCGGAGAACTTCCTGATCTGGTGGCGTGGCGACGCACCGCTGTTCTCGGTGGACGGCGGCAGCAAGGCCAGCATCGTCTTCTCCGTCCAGCGCAACGAGGCCGACCCCGTGCTCGTGGCGGAGCGCCGGGCGCAGACGGTGCAGTCGCGGATTGCCGACTTCTCGCTGTTCTCCCTGCCGATCCAGAGCCAGGCCGTGTACGCGGTGCTGCTGATGATCCCGGTGGGTGCGCTGGTGGTGGTCATCCTGCGCAACGTGATCGGCATCACCACGTTCGGCACCTTCATGCCGGTGCTGGTGGCGCTCGCGTTCCGCGAGACGGAGCTCGTGGCCGGCGTGATCCTGTTCTCGCTCGTGGTGGCGCTTGGCCTCTTGTTCCGCTTCTTCATGGAGCAGCTCCGGTTGCTCCTCGTGCCGCGGCTCGCGGCGGTGCTGATCATCGTCGTGCTGCTGATGGCCGTGATCAGCGTCGTCAGCCACCAGCTCGGCATCGACATGGGCCTGTCGGTCGGCCTGTTCCCGATGGTCATCCTGACGATGACGATCGAGCGCATGTCGATCGTCTGGGAGGAACGCGGCCCGACTGATGCCATCCAGCAGGGCGTCGGCAGCCTCGTGGTGGCCTCCATCTGCTACGGCGTGATGGAGGCCGACGTGCTGAAGCACCTGTTCTTCGTGTTCCCGGAGCTGCTGCTCTGGGTGCTGGCCATCTGCCTGCTGCTCGGCCGGTACAGCGGCTACCGTCTGCTCGAGCTCATCCGCTTCCGCTCGCTGGCGACACCCCGCGGCTGATGTGGAACCGGGCCCGCCAGCTTGAGCGCAACGGCATCCTCGGCCTGAACGAGCGCAATTGCGAATACATCATGCGCTACAACCCGCGGCGCCTTTATCCGCTGGTCGATGACAAGCTCGCCACCAAGCGCCTCGCGGTGCCGGCCGGGCTGCCGGTGCCGGAGCTCTACGGCGTGATCCGGAGCCACCACGAGGTTCGCGACCTGCCGAAGCTGCTGGCCAACCGGCGCGACTTCGTCGTGAAGCCGGCCCATGGCTCGGGTGGTGACGGGATCCTCGTGATCTCGGCCCGGGTCAAGGACAAGAACGTCTACCGGCTCGTCGATGGCACGCTGATGGGCGAGGAGGACATCGAGCATCACCTGTCGAACATCCTGAGCGGCCAGTACAGCCTCGGCGGCAACCGCGACGTTGCGCTCATCGAATACTGCGTGAAGTTCGACACTACCTTCGCCGAACACGCGTTTCGCGGCGTGCCGGACATCCGCGTGATCGTCTTCCGCGGCTATCCGGTGATGGGCATGGTCCGCCTGCCGACCCGCCGCTCGCAGGGCAAGGCCAACCTGCACCAGGGCGCGGTGGGCGCCGGCATCGACCTCGCCACCGGCCGGACCACCCATGGGGTGGAGGGCAACTCGGCGATCACCGAGCATCCGGACACAGGCGCGATCATTGCCGGCCTGCAGATCCCGCAGTGGCACTACCTGCTCGAATTCGCCGCCCGCTGTTACGAGCTGACTGGTCTCGGCTACATTGGCGTCGACATCGTGCTGGACCGGGACAAGGGGCCGATGCTGCTGGAGCTGAATGCCAGGCCCGGCCTCAATATCCAGATCGCGAACCGCTGCGGCCTGCGCTCGCGCCTCAGGCTCGTGGAAACCCGGGAGGCCGGCAAGCCGGTCGACGAGCGCGTAGCCTATGCGATTGACGTGCTGGCCACGGCCGCGCCGGCACTGGACTGACGGCCGCGGCCCGCCGCCGGCCCATCGATACAGGAAATTCCCCCATGGGACTCAAGACCCCGCTGTACCCGGCCCATGTGGCCGCCGACGCCAGGATGGTGGACTTCGGCGGCTGGGACATGCCGCTCCATTATGGTTCCGCACTCAACGAGCACCACGCGGTGCGCCGGTCGTGGGGCATCTTCGACGTCTCCCACATGACGGTGATCGATGTCGTCGGGCCGGATGCCGGGCCGTTCCTGGCCCGATTGCTGGCCAACGACATTGCCAAGCTCAAACGCCACGGCCAGGGACTCTACAGCTGCATGCTCAACGATGCCGGCGGCGTGGTCGACGACCTGATCACGTACTGGACCGGCGATGACCAGTTCAGGCTCGTGGTCAACGCGGCCACCCGTACCCAGGACATGGCCTGGATGGCCCGGGTCGCGGATCGCGACGATGTCGTGCTGCGCCACCGGGACAAGCTCGTGATGATCGCGGTCCAGGGACCGGAGGCACGGGAGCGCTGTGCTGCGCTGTTGCCCGAAGCCATCCGCACGCCGGCGCTGGCCCTGAAGCCCTTCGAGGCACTTCTGGAAGGCGACCTGTTTGTCGGGCGGACCGGCTATACCGGCGAAGATGGTTTCGAGATCGTCCTGCCGATTCCGGCCGGTCTTCAACTCTGGCAGGCGATGACGGAGGCCGGTGCAACCCGTTGCGGGCTTGGTGCCCGGGATACGCTGCGGCTGGAAGCCGGCCTCAACCTCTACGGGCAGGACATGGATGCCGGCACCTCGCCGCTCGTCTCCGGCCTCGCCTGGACGGTGGCGCTCGTGCCGGCCAACCGGGACTTCCGCGGTCGCGCGGCGCTCGAGCAACAGCGCGCCGCCGGCGTGGCGGAAAAGTTGGTCGGCCTCCTGCTGGATGATCGCGGTATCATGCGCCACGGCCAGCGGGTGGCCTGCGCAGCCGGCGAGGGCGTGGTCACCAGCGGCGGCTTTTCACCGACCATGGATCGCTCCATCGCGCTGGCCCGGGTGCCCGTGGCTGCCGAGGGTGCCTGCCAGGTCGAGGTCCGTGGCAACCTCCGCGCCGCGCACATCGTGCGCCCGCCGTTCGTGCGCCACGGCCGGATTTTGGTTCAGTAGCAGGAATCGCGATCATGACCGACGTGCCCGGCAATCTGCATTTCACGAAG
>CAZMVP010000039.1:10929-12769 GCA_964569355.1 uncultured Chromatiaceae bacterium
AGTAGCAGGAATCGCGATCATGACCGACGTGCCCGGCAATCTGCATTTCACGAAGTTCCACGAGTGGGTCCGGCAGGAGCCCGACGGCAGCGTGGTGGTGGGCATCACCGACCATGCGCAGCACGAGCTCGGCGAGCTCGTCTACGTGGAATTGCCGGAAGCCGGCCGGAGACTCTCCGCAGGCGACGGCATGGCTGTCGTGGAATCCACCAAGGCGGCATCCGATGTCTTCGCGCCGCTCGACGGCACGGTGCGCGAGGTCAACGAGGCACTGGCGACCCAGCCGGACCTGGTGAACACCGACGCGTATGGCAAGGGCTGGCTGGTGCGCCTCGAGCTCACCAAGGCCGGCCAGCTGGACGGCCTGCTGGACAAGGCAGCCTACCAGGCGCTGCTCGCCGCGGAAGACTGAGTCCTCGACGCCGGACCACCCCGCCAGTGCCCTTCATTCCCCATACCGCTGAGGAAATCGACGCGATGCTCGCCTCGATCGGCGTCGCCTCCATCGATGCCCTGTTCGACGAGATCCCGGCGGCGCTTCAGGTCAAGGGGTTGCCTGCGGTACCGGCAGGCCTCGGCGAAGCCGGCATCACGCGGCTCATGAAGGAGCGCGCCGGCAGGAACGCCGCCAGCCTGTGCTTCCTCGGCGCCGGCGCCTACGAGCATCACATCCCGGCCGCGGTCTGGGAGATCGCGACGCGCGGCGAGTTCTACAGCGCCTACACGCCCTACCAGGCCGAGGCCAGCCAGGGCAGCCTGCAGCTGATCTACGAGTACCAGTCGATGATGGCCGGCCTCACCGGCCTCGACGTCTCCAATGCCTCGCTCTACGACGGCGCCACGGCCTTTGCGGAAGCCTGCCTGATGGCGGTGCGCGCGGCGCGCGGCGGGCGCAGCCGTCGCGTGCTGGTGCCGCGCTACCTGAACCCGACCTGGAAGAAGGTGGCCCGCACGCTGCTCGAGGGCCAGAAGATCGGGCTCGCCGAACTGCCCGCACGGGCCGGCCGGACGGATCTGTCGGCGCTGGCATCGCTGGAAGGCGATGACTACGCGGCCCTGTGCATCCCGTGGCCGAATTTCCTGGGCGGCCTCGAAGCCGTGGACGAACTCACCGACTGGGCGCACGGCAAGGGCATGCTGGTCATTGCCGCCTGCAATCCCACGGCGCTCGCGCTCCTGAAACCTCCCGGTGAATGGGGCAGCAAGGGCGCAGACATCGCCTGCGGCGAAGGCCAGCCGCTCGGCATCCCGTTGAGCTCCGGCGGGCCGTACTTCGGTTTCCTGACCTGTCGCCAGGCGCTGGTGCGCCAGATGCCGGGACGCATCGTCGGCGGCACGGTCGACCTCGAGGGCCGCCCGGGCTTCACGCTGACGCTGCAGGCCCGCGAACAGCACATCCGCCGCTCGAAGGCCACGTCGAACATCTGCACGAACCAGGGGCTGATGGTGACTGCCGCCACGATCTACCTTGCCCTGCTCGGCAGTGAGGGGCTGCGCCGGGTTGCCGCCCGCTGCCACGCGAACACCCGCGACCTTGTCGCCTCGCTGACCCGGCTGCCGGGCGTGACCGGGCCGGCGAACGATTATTTCCATGAAGCGGTGCTGGCATTGCCGCGGCCGGTGGCACCGGTGCTCGAGGCGCTGGCGGCCGCCGGCATCCTCGGCGGGCACGACCTGTCGGCCGATTTCCCCGAGCTCGGCAATGCGCTGCTGGTCTGTGCCACGGAACTGCGCACTGCCGCCGACATCAACCGCTACCACGAGGTGCTGGCACGCGTCCTTGGCGCGCCGGCCGCTGCCTGATGGCCGAACCGCTGATCTTCGAACTCTCCAGTCCGGG